>CACCIQ010000007.1 GCA_902546095.1 uncultured Bacteroidota bacterium | reverse complement strand
AAACTTAGGCATCGTGGTCCAGATTGGAATGGAATCTACTCTGATGAAGATGTTATCTTAGCTCACGAACGTCTAGCAATTGTTGATCCAAAATCTGGTAAACAACCCCTTTTTAGTCAAGATGGAAGATATATCCTTGCTGCTAATGGAGAAATTTATAACCACAATGAATTAAGAGAGGATTTAGAAAAAAAGTATAATTTTTTAACTAAATCTGACTGTGAAGTTATTATTGCTCTCTTTGATGAGAAAAGAGAAAAATTTATTGATGAATTAAATGGGATTTTTGGATTTGTGATTTATGATAAGGTCGAAAAAGAATTTCTAGTTGCTAGGGATCATATTGGAATCATACCTCTTTATATGGGTTGGGATGATGTAGGGACATTATTTATTTCCTCTGAACTTAAAGCATTGGAGGGAAGGTGTAAGAAAATTAGCGAAAGAATTGATGAAGTTTTGAATGAAGTTGGGATGATAGATTTAAAAAATAGAATGCCATTTCAATTATCCGGTGGTGAACAACAAAGAATATCAATTGCAAGGGCAATATTAAACAAACCAAATTTGATTTTAGCTGATGAGCCAACTGGAAATTTAGATCCTGGAACAAGTAAAGAAATTATGAATTTACTCATAAAAATAAATAAACAAGGAAGTACGATTTTAATGGCTACTCACGATTACGATATGATATCCCTTTTCCCAAAAAGAACATTGAGACTTGAAGATGGCAAGTTGTATGAATTAACAAAAAAAACATAATATTTCTATACATTTGCGGCATGATTAAGTTTAATCATTTATTTAATAAAGAAAATTCTTTTTTACTCATTGCTGGTCCATGTGCTGTAGAAAGTGAAGAGATAGCATATGAAACTGCTGAGAAAATTCATAAAATTTCTAAGAAACTTGATATCAACTTTGTATTTAAAGGAAGTTTCAAAAAAGCAAACCGTAGTAAAATCGATAGTTTTACTGGGATAGGTGATGAAAAGGCTTTAGAGATTTTAAAAAAAGTAGGAAACAGTTTTTCAATACCGACAACCACCGATATTCATGAAGTTAAAGATGCTGAGCTAGCTGCAAAGCATGTAGATATTCTTCAAATACCTGCTTTTTTAGCAAGGCAAACAGATTTAATTGTAGCAGCAGCCAAAACTTCCAAAATTGTCAATATTAAAAAAGGACAATTTATGAATCCTACATCCATGAAATTCGCAGTTGAAAAGGTCAAAGATTCAGGTAACGATAAAATATTAATTACTGAAAGAGGAAATATGTTTGGTTATCAAGATTTGGTAGTTGATTTCAGAGGAATACCTAAAATGAAAGAATATGCTCCAGTTATTTTAGATGTAACTCATTCACTTCAGCAACCAAATCAGCCATCAGGCATCACTGGTGGTCATCCTGAATTAATCGAAACAATTGCTAAAGCAGGTATAGCATCAGGCGTTGATGGTCTTTTTATTGAAACCCACCCATCTCCAGAAAATGCTAAAAGTGATGGAAAAAATATGCTCGCACTCGAAAAATTAGAAAATCTTTTAGTTAAACTACTTAAAATTAAATCTGCTATTTAATTGTATTTATTATTTTTGCTCTCCATTTGTTCATTGAAATTTTGGGGTCGACTGGATTTGACAGCGATTTAGTAGTATTGGTAAGCAAATCGAGCGATTAGTTACAGCTCGTTAATATCAACTAAAAACCTTAAATGGCGAAAATAAATACGCTCTTGCTGCATAAGACTGAATTATAGTAGGTTTTAGCCACGTCCTACCAGGTAGGAAAGCGAGATGTCTCAAAGTTATTTTTGTTGACAATGACTTTATATGAGACACCATAATGTTAACATAGAATAACTAATGCTTCGATAGTTATTTGAAATTTTGAAGCTAAGTAGTGTTTGTGTAGTTTTCAGCTAGAACACTATCGAAAACTAAGTGAAAACTAAATTTGTAGAAAGCTAATATTTCAGTCGTTTGGACGAGGGTTCGAATCCCTCCGACTCCACCAATCAAAACCTCACTTGTAAAGTGGGGTTTTTTATTTTAAAAGAAATTGTCATTGAAGAATAAACAGCTTTACCTTTATTTTTGGATTTTACACATTTTTGGTAACAGTTTATTTTTTATAAACTCCACTTTTTAGTTCTAATTCACCACTTTTAAAGTGTCCAAGAACATTGACAAGTTTTTGCTTGGTAGTTTCACCCATAAGAACATTTAACCCTATTTTCGGAGGTCCAAATTCTTTTAATTTTGCAAAGAGTGCATCTAAAAAATCAATACCATATATGGTCTGATCATTAGATTGCTCTTTTGTCAAACCAAATTTCGTTAAAAAATTATCCATTTCTGTTTCTTTGAAAAGGAAACTTATTTCAGATGTACTCGCCCATGGCATAGGGTAATTAACTTCTCCATCTAATTTCTTTAATATTTCATAATAAAGAAAATGTCCTCCAGATTTAAGAACTCGACTTATTTCGTAATAGAACTTTTCCTTATTTGGAATATTCATTTGAACATGCTGAGTCCAGATTACATCAAACGTATTATCCTCAAATGGAAGGCTTGTGGCATCTCCTTGTATAAATGATGTCTTACTATCTAAATTTACAAGTTTAGAAAGTTCCTTAGCTGTCCTTATGTATTCATTACTAAGGTCTAGACCTGTGACTTGACAATTATACTCATCAGCAAGCATTCGACATGGACCTCCAATGCCACATCCAACATCTAAAACTGTTGCTCCCTCTAGGTTTAAACTATTAGCTAGTTCTTTTGATACAGCCGCTCCTCTTACATGAAACTCATCAACACCAGCAATATCAGATCTTTTTACCTCATTAAGATCAATACCTTCTTCTTTGAGACGATAAAGAATGTCTTCATAAAGTTCTTCCTTGAGATAGTGATTTTCTATATTTTGATTTAAGTTTTCCATTTTGAAGTTTTAATCTAGATAATTAGGTGTTATACTTTTATCTTTAAGAGCTTTTTTTAATTCATCAACGGCCTTTTTTGGGTTTAAATTAGAATCATAAATATATTTAAATTCATGGTCTGAGATTTCATTTTTATCATAAACTCCCCACGTATTAAAGGTTACTACTCCATTATTTCTTTTTGAAATCAATGTTTTTGCAATATTAGCATAACCATGAGCTTGTCTGTTTAATTGAGTAGTCGTTGGTGATGTGCCTACTAATCTATAATCAATTTCGGTCACATGAAAATCTAAATCATTTTGATGGGCCCAATCAATCAATGATGACAAGTAATTTAATTTTTCCTGGTTTAAAGCTAAAACAACATTATCTCTTAAGTGACCTTGCCATCCAAGACCATCAATCCTAAGACCTTTATTTTTAAGGTATAAAATTGTTTCTTTTACTTTATCCCACATTTCAGGCTGCATTCCAGCATGTTGATTAAAAATAAGGCTGATATTAGGTGCATATTCATTTGCAATTTCAAATGCTTTAATTATATAAAGAGGTATTCCATCGCTATTTGATCCAATTTGAGTCCAGGGATTTTCCCACTTGTTAGTGCCTTCTTTCTTGTCTGTCCATTCTCCACTGGATGCAATAGTTTCATTAACTACATCCATCCACTTAACTTTACCTTCACCATTGATTTTTTTACAAAGCTCAATTAAAAATTCCTCATATAACTGACTTAACTCTTCAGGTGTTCTATTATCTTCTTTTGCCCATGTGGATGATTGAGGACCAATAGGTCCATGTACTCTAATTTCAATATTTTTTGAGTTAGCAAAATCCAGAAAGGCTTCAACTCTTGTCCAATTCCAAACTCCTGGTTCTGGATGAACAATTGTCTGTTTAAAAGAATTCTCAGGTGTCGTATAATTGAATTCTTTTAGAAACAGTTCTTCCACATTTGAATTTAGCTGAAAATAATTTAGGGTAGCACCAAACTTAAAATCTGAATTATAATTATCAGCAACTATTTTTTTAAAACTTTCTTCAATTTGGTCAGGATCTGGATCTGGATCTGGATCATTAGCGATAATTTCAGCATCTGAACTGTCAGATGAACATGAAAAAATAATGAACAATAGAACAAAAAACTTTTTCATTTTAATTATAATGTTTTAGATTTTTTTGTTTAATTCAAATTACATAAAATTGTAACATGAAACAAAAGGCCTTACGTTTAATCTTCTGCGTTGCATGTTTTAGTTTTTCATATTTTTTGGCAACACTTACAGGATTAAAGCTAGTACAAAATGCAGTATTGCTTGCCTTTTTAATTCATTGGTTACTTTTTATACCTGCCTATCTTCTAAAAACTGAGAAGTTTTTTGATCTATCTGGGAGCGTTACTTACATATCAATTGTAAGCTACGTTCTTTTTTTTAATTATAATTCTGAAAATATTATTGGAAATTTAATCCTTGCTTCATTTATAATTATTTGGGCTGTAAGGCTAGGAAGTTTTTTGTTTTTTAGAATTAAAAAAGCTGGTGAGGATAAAAGATTTAGGGAGCTTAAAATATCTTTTACAAGATTCTTTTTAGTGTGGAATATATCTGGTATGTGGGTTTCTTTTTGTTCAATGTGTGCAATCACAGCAATATCTAGTGGCAATGGGGTTCAATTAAATCCACTATTTTATATTGGTGCTGTAACTTTTTTAGTTGGTTTTATTCTTGAAATAGTTGCTGATCATCAAAAAACAGCTTTTAGAAAAGACCAAAAAAATAAAGATAAGTTTATTAATACAGGCCTTTGGGCTCGGTCTCAGCATCCAAACTATGTTGGAGAAATTACACTTTGGGCAGGAATTGCATTAATTTCATTTTCATCTCTTGAGGGCTGGGGATATATCAGTTTAATCTCACCAATTTTTACCTACTGGTTATTAGTATTTGTTAGTGGCATACCACAACTAGAGGAAAGTGGAGAAAAAAAATGGGGTCATTTAAAAGCTTATCAGGATTACACTAAAAATACTCCGAAACTTATATTTTAATGAAGACTATCCTTTTTATAATTTTAATTATTTGGGGAATTCCCAGTACATTCTTTAGAAGTAAATTTCGAAAAATTGTATATCAAACAAATGATTGGAAAATAAATATTAAACCTCTTTTTAAGAAGGAGATTGTAGGTCTTTTATTTAATCTATACCCAGAAAATAAAGAATATATTAAAACAAGAAATAATTACAGACTATACCTTTTTGTTTATTTAATTATTTTTTTAGTTTACTATTTCTATAAATAGATTTTAATTGGACCATTTGAGTTTTTTGAGTGATAAAACTCAAAACTATGCTTTTTATTATTTATCGTTATTGAACCCTGATATTTACCATAGAATCCATTAAAGTTAAATTCATTTGATTTAATTGTACTGTTGATCTTTGTATCCCATTTTTCCTTAATCAAATATTTCAATCTATTAAAAGCTTTTTTGGGTTTTAAATCTTTAAATAGTAGTCCCCCAGCATGGCCTCTCCAAGCATTTCTATCAGTCATATTCCAAAAAGTAATTGATGTAACACTCGGATGACTGAAAGCTAGAGTATAAAAATCTCTCAAATAATTTGCTTGGTACTCTTCATATTCAGGTTTACTCTCAAGATTTAATTCTCCACCATTAGCAATTGCTTCATCTCTCTTTGCAAGAAAAGCTTGGTGCTCCTTCCAATTATTAAATCTCTCTGAACTTGTTACAGTAATCTCAGTAAACTGAATATTTTTACCTAGAACTGCATAATCCTCTATCTGATTCCACAACTGCTCTTCAGACATTACATTATCATTTGATTGCATGTGAGCTTGCATTCCGATGGAGCTGTAATTCAAGTTTTTTTCAATAAAAAATTCATTTATTTTGAAAAACTCTGGATCTTTTGCATGATAATGATTATTTGAATAATTTTTATTTGGGTCAACACTATCAACAAACTCATATATATCAACCATCGCAGGATATATTCCACCTTTATAATTAATCCACTCTGTAATTGAACTTGGCGGGATATGTGGTTTAAATGGTCCAATAGGTTCATTATAAACATCCCAGTCATTAATTTGAGGATATGAAACAATTAAACGTTTCATGTGTTCTTTAATGATTCCATCTAGTTCCTCAATATTTTTAAAATTTCTAACCCAATTAGGCATTGCCTCATGCCACATTAGAGGATGTCCCTTTAATCTAATATCGTTCTTTTCACTCCAATCTAATATTCCCTTATAATAATTATCCATAAACTTTGAATTACTCCTTTCATCTGTCAATTGCCAATACATTCCTATTGTTGCATAATTAAAAACCTCTTTAAATCTTTTTAAGTATAAATCACCATAATCTTGGCCCCAAAATCTTCGCAATTGAGTAAAAGAAACTCCAAACTTGAAATCATGATTAACTAGCTTAAGGTTAATAGATGAGTTTGAATTTTCATCAATTTTTAAATCTGTGATGAATTCCAGATTTATATCGCCTTTTCTAATTTCACTGATCCTTTGATCAGCTCCCTCCAATTTCCATTGTTTATGGTCACTATGATTTTGTGAAAAAATAAATAGCGACATAACTAAAAAAAATAATTTTACTTTCATAATTGTTTAATAATGTGTATCCATGTAATCTTTCTGAGACAACTTACCAATAAAATCATTATCAACAATCTTCCAATCAGAATTTTGATCTAAAGCATATTTATTGTGGGTTGGCTTTAATAAAGGCATTTTTCCAATTTTTATAAAGTCTTTCTGATCAATCATCCAATTATCAAGTTCCTTGGATAGTGTATTTTTTATATCGTAATATTTTTTATTTCTAGCTAGATTATTCTTTTCGTACGGATCTAGCTGTAAATCAAATAATTCTTCATATGGTATGTTGGAAAATTTTTTAGCCCCGACTTCAATAAAGTGATTAATATTTTCATTATCAGTCAAATTTTTATCATACACTTCGATTGAATTGTAATTTCTTATTAATTTAAATTTTCCATCACTAACCATTCTAGATGGAAAAACAAAAGTAGATTGTATATTTTGCCTGGTGGCAACTCCATATATATATTTATTAACCTCATCTTTACCATTCTCAATAATTGGAAGAAAACTTTTTCCATCAAAATTATTATAATCTCCACCAGCAATATCTAAAATTGTTGGAAGGACATCCACCATAGTCAATAAAGAATTGTTCTTTGAACCTGCTTCTATTTTATTTGGCCATCTCATAATAAAAGGAACTTTAATCCCTTTTTGATACAAAGTAAACTTACCGCTGTAGCCATGATCAGCCATGTATATAAAAACGGAGTTTTCAGCTAATTTACTATCATCAATAATTTTTAAAATTGATGTTAATTGAATATCATCGCTTTTAATAAACTCATAGTAACCCGTTTTTTTTGGATTAACTCTGAAATCATAAGGATGTTTGATGATATCAGACACTTTATATGAGGATATTGATGGATGGGGGCCATGAGGGTAGTCTGATGCTAATATTAAACAAAAAGGATTATCAATGTTTTTTAAATATTTTTTGATCCTGACAAGATCTAAGTTTTTGTTTTTAATTTTTTTGATGTGGAAATCAAAATTAAATGTTTGCATTGGGCCCACATGGTCTTTACCAGCAAGTCCCACTTCATATCCAATTTTTTTTAAATGTTGTACAATTGTAAGTGTGTTTGACTTAACATTAGTATGGTTAGCATAACTTCCATTTTTCAGTGGATACAAACCAGTATACAATTGTGATCTACTTGGAGCACATATAGCTTGTCCAGTATGAAAGTTTGTAAAAACTAATCCTTCTCTTGCTAATCTATTAACACCATCAGATTGTACATTTTGGTTTCCATAAATATTATAATCTAAAAAGTCTTGATCATCAGACAAATAAATTATGAAATTAGGCTTTTCAACATTAAAATTATTTTTCGATGAAATTGAAAAAGCAAGTAAAACAAATATTATTTTAAAGAAATGGTGCATTTTGTTTGAATCACAAATCTAAAAAAAAGTCTAAACATTAATTTAGTTTTAAAGAGATTAATAATTAATTTTGTTTAATGATTTCATCTGAGTTTTGGTTATATATTTTTATTGGTTTAATTCTTTTAAATTTTATTTTTTCAAGTGTTCTTGAGTATGTTAATGATAAAAGCTGGAACGATGAAATACCTGATTCACTCAAAGATTACTATGATAGAAAAAAATATTCTACTGCAAAAGAATACAAAAAAGCTCGTGGGAGAGTTTCACTAATATCTTCATCATTAAGCATTACCATTACATTAATCATTTTAATTACTGGTTTCTACGGATATGTAAGTGATTACATTTATACTACATTTAGTTCACCCTTCTTACACTCAGCTATATTTTTCTTGTTTTTTTATTTCTTAAACATGCTTGTTAGTATTCCAATTAACTATTATTCAACATTCATAATCGAGGAAAAATTTGGTTTTAATAAAACGACTAAAAAAACATTTTTAGCTGATATTTTAAAAGGTACTTTGATGTCAATTTTAATTGGAGGGTTATTGTTAGCTGTAGCTATTTTAATCCTTAATTACTTCAGTGAAGGTTTTTGGTTTTGGCTATGGTTAAGTTTATCAATAATCACTGTATTCATTAGTATGTTTTACACAAGCTTAATTGTACCAATATTTAATAAATTAAGTCCACTGGAAGATGGATCACTCAAAACAAAAATTCAGCAATATTCAGATAAAATTGGGTATTCATTAAAAAATATTTTTGTAATTGATGGATCTAAGAGATCATCGAAAGCTAATGCATATTTTTCAGGATTTGGCCCAAAAAAAACTATAGCCTTGTTCGACACCTTAATTGAAAAACATACAGAGGAAGAGCTTGTAGCTGTACTTGCACATGAGGTTGGTCATTACAAAAAAAATCACATAAAACAAGGAATGATTTTATCAATTATTCAAATAGCTGTAATGTGTTTTTTGTTTGAATTATGTTTACAAATTCCTGAAATATCAGCTGCACTTGGAGCTGAAATAAATGCTTTCCATTTAGGCCTAATTGGATTTAGTTTTATTTTTAGTCCAATTGGATTAATAACAGGTATTTTTATGAATATTTTAAGTAGAAAAAATGAATTTGAAGCTGATGAATATGCAAAAAAAACATACGATGGCGAAAGTTTATCATTGGCTCTCAAAAAACTTTCAGTTGATAGCCTTACAAACTTACATCCACATCCATTTTATGTTTTTATTCATTACTCCCATCCACCATTACTAGAAAGATTAAAAGCTCTTAGCTAATTTTTTTTATATCCCATCCTTTTTCATAATCCCTTGACCAAAATTTCATTGCTTTTTTACTTTTAACTCGATTAGAAATGTCGTCAATTATTAGTGATTGATTAGCTCTGTATGAAATATTTGCGTAGTGAACCATACTTTGACTAATAACAGCATCATCAATTGGAGATCTCAAACTTTCTCCAGTCTTTATAGAATCAAAAAAGTTTTTCATATGAAGTTCTGTCATATTACCTTGATTTCCAGCTGATGAATATTTGTTAATATTTTGATCTGATAAGCTATCAAAAATAAGTTCGTCTTTAAGGTTATAAATTTGATAACCTGATCTATTAACAAATGCTGAACCTTTTGACCCCCATATTTTTGTTCCTCTTCCACCCTCTTTAGACTTTTCAAAAGAATTTCTACTTTGTCCATCCCATGTGATCATTTTTCCATTTCTAAATTTAAACTTTGCTTCCATTGTATCATACATAGTCCATCCATCATCTAAATAGTGATATTTTCCTGCATATACATCAACTTGATAAGGATAATCTACACCTAAAGCCCATCTGGCAATATCCAACTCATGAGTAGCATTATTACCTGCTTCGCCAGTACCATAATCCCAATCGTACCACCTCCAATTATAATCCCATGTATCATAAGTATATTCTCTTCTGACGGCTGGTCCTTGAAAAAGATTCCAATTTAGACCTTGTGGAACCGAAGCTAACACCTGATTTGGTACCCTAGGTCTATTGCTGTGATAAAATGCAGTTGATTTATATGTTTTACCAATTTCACCATCTTTAATTTTTTGCATTAGCTCAATAGTATGCGGTGATGACCTTTGCTGATTGCCCATTTGAACAACCTTTTTAAAATATTTTTGATAATCAAGCAATAAATCACTTTCATTCATATTATGACTACAAGGTTTTTCCAAATACACATGCTTTCCGCTTTCCATTGCTTTACAAGCACCATATGCGTGCCAATGATCAGGGGTTGCCATAATGATTGCATCAACATCTTTATCTTCAAAAATTCTATGGATATTCTTCTCAGATTTAGCGGTTTTTCCAGTTAGATTAAAATATCTTTCCGAGGCTTTTTTAATTTGATTATCCATTACATCACACAAATAACTAACCTCAATATTTTTGTATGCTAATGCACCACTTATTAAACCTGGTATTCTTCTACCTAGCCCCTGAAAAGCAATATTAATTCTTTCGTTAGATCCAATAATTTTTCTGTAGGATTTTGCAGAAATTGAATTAAGAAAAGTTATACCTGCAAGGGATAATGTAGATTTTTTTATGAAGCTTCTTCTATTTTTCATTTTCTAAATCTTTGATTTTGATATTTTTAAAAGACACCTCATCACCATGATCTTGTAACAGGATATGCCCAGATTCTATTTGTCCAAAATTATCCCAAACTGAATATTTACTGTACTCAACCAATGCCTTAAATACCTGAGAGAATCTATTATACTCTAAAACTTTTTCATTATCAAGCCAATGTTCTACATGTCCATTATTTGAGACTATTTTTGCTCTATGCCATTCATCAGCAGCTACATCTTTCCAATTATATTTTTCTGCTTCTATTAAATCATATAAACTAGCAACTCCTCTATTTTTTTTCATAGATTCTTTCTTTATAACCCAATCACCATCGCTCATTTCAAGAATTCTATATTTTTGAGATCCATCTTTATGAAATTTATTGTCTAAAATTTGATACTCTAATCCAATTGCTGAACCTTTGCTTTTGTTAAGTTCAGGATCAACAAAGTATTTAATTCCACTATTTGCTCCTTTTGTAATCTTAAAATCAAGTTCCAATTCAAAATTTTTATATTTTTCTTTAGTTATTATATCTCCTCCATTTGCAGATTCTTGACCATCTGCAGATAGCACAGTTAAAACTCCATTATTTATTTTCCATCCTTTGTTGGGAAACTCATCGGAATTCGCACCAATCCATCCATTAGATGATATACCATCAAAAATAAATTTCCAACCTTCCTCAATTTGCTTATCGGTTAAATAATTATCAATATTGTTTATTTCAGGTGCATAATCTTCTACGGGATATCTATTTTGATTTAAATTTTTTGTAAGTACTCGAATATTTTTCCATTTAACTTTTTTGCCCTGTAAAGTTTCTTTTCCTATGCTATGAATCTGAAGAGCAATGAAGCCATTAGTAGAAGTATCATCAATTAGATTCGAACATTGAATTCCATTTACCCAAGTTCTCACAGAATTTCCAATTGCCTCTAGTCTAATAAAATTCCATTCATCAACTTTAAAAGCTGACCTAGCTATGGGATTGACTGACAAAGGATATAAAAAAATACTACGTCTAGATTGATCGTATATTCCTCCTGTCCACATCCTATTTCTTTCTGGATTGTTGGCCTCTAACTCTATCTGATATCCATAGACAAACTTTTTTTGATCTGGATAATTTAAAGATCTGAATTGAACTCCGGAATTTAGTCCAGCTTCTACAAAAACTTCAAACTCCAAAATAAAATCAGAATAAAACTCTTTAGTACCAAGATAAGTGCTTGGTGAGTTAAGTAAAGATGTACCTGTTATCACTCCATTATTAATTTCAAATTCAGCTGATCCTTGCTTTATTTCCCAATTACTTAAATCATCTCCAATTAAGTTTGTCCAATTTTCCTGAGAAATGATTAAAAAAGAATTTAACAAAATAAGTATTGACGTCAAAAGTTTCATAGTCTAAGATGTATGATCACTAACTATATACCAATTTCCATTAATTTTTTTAAAAATTAAAGTAAAATAACCGGATAATTTTTCATTCTTTCTTTGAAGATTAAATTTACCTAGTAGTATTACCACTTTTCTTGTAAGTGAGAATAGATTATTGATTTCAAAGCTTAAATCACCCATTAATTCTTTAGTCGAATATGTTTTAAGGTATCTATCTTTCACAAAATTCCAACCAAATACAGGACCATTAGATCCTGAAAAAACTAACTTGTCAGATTTCAGGTAGCCCTTCATAAACTCGTTAATATCGTTATCATTCCATGCAATTCGTTGCTGCTCCAATACATTTAGAATCTTTAGCGAATCTTTCTCTTTTAAGGTCTGTGAATAAGAATTAGTTAATGCAATAATTAAAAAAATAACACTGATTGAGAATGTTTTTAACATACTTCAATATAAAAAAAATAACGTTATAAGTTCTAATATTAATCAATTATGTTAATTTTGAAAAAATAAAATGAGGATAATAATTATATGAGTAAAACATATAATTATTTAAATTAAAGATATAATAATATATTTTCAGTAGTTCATGAAAAATATCACATTAAGCACCAATAAAACAGAAATTGATAATGATATCATTTACTATGACTATAAAAATCTAGAGTCAAAAAAAGTATATATGAATTATGAAACAGAAAAGAGCTTCATTCAGTTTCATTTTTGTTTAAAAGGTGATATTAGTTTTGAGTATAATAATGGCGCATATGCATTCCCTCTTCAACAAGGCAATCTCATTCTTTTATACAACCCAATTATGAATCTTCCGGTGAATGCTTTACTTAATCATAATACAAAACTTATTTCTCTTTTAATTAGAATTGAAAAATTTCATAGTTTGTTTTCAGAAACTGCTGAATCTATCCCTTTTTTAAGTGATGAAAATATCAATAAAAAATTCTACAAAGAATACAAGCTGACACCCATAATGACAACTATTTTAGTTCAAATGATGAATCAAAATATAAGTGATAATGTCAAAAAATTATATTTTAAAGGGAAAGTTTTTGAACTTTTAAGCTTATTATTCAATGTAGGTAAAGAAATGAATATTGAGCAATGTCCATTTCTAGCTGATGATAAAAATGTCAAAAAAATAAAAAAGGCTAAAGAAATTATAATTAGTAGGATGTCAGAGCCACCTAGTTTAAAAGAATTAGCTGAACAAGTTGAAATTTCACTGAAAAACCTAAAGGAGGGTTTTAAACAAGTTTATGGAAATACTGTTTTTGGATTTTTATATGATTATAAAATGAATGTTGCTAGTAACATGTTATCTTCAAAAAATTACAATGTAAATGAAGTAGCTTTGCACTTAGGCTACAGCACTTCTAGTCATTTCATAAATGCTTTTAAAAATAAGTTTGGAACAACTCCTAAGAAATATTTGAATTCCAATTAATTTAATTGATTTGAAAAATAAAATATTCTCTATTTTACAAATAGTTATTACTGTTTTTTTTGTTTACTTCACAGTATCAAATCTTGATTTATCCAAGCTATTTGAAGTACTAAATAATATTAATATTTTATACTTGATAATAGCTGCATCTATTTATTTTTCATCTCAAATTATAAGCTCTGAGAGACTTAGATATATTTTAAGTGATAATAAATTTATTATTTCATTTAAACAAAATTTCACACTTTACCTCATAGGTTTATTTTATAATTTTTTTATTCCTGGCGGAATTGGTGGCGATGCATATAAAAGCTATCTAATGAACAAAAAGTTTAATTGGAAATTATCTAAAGTTGTAAAATTATTACTCTTAGATAGATTAATTGGTTTAGGTGTGCTTTGTTGTATTTTAATTGGATTGTATGAGATTATATTCTTAAACTTTAATTTCATCTATTTAATATTAACACTATGTTTCTTATCAATATTTGGATATTACATGGTTAAATTGATTTTTAAAAATCAAAATATTTTTTGGAAATCATTTTTGTACTCAATAGCAAATCATACAATACAATTTATTTCACTGTTTATAATTTTATATTCACTAGGAATAGAAGATGGTTATTTTGAGATAGTAATAGTTTTTATTCTTTCATCAATTTTTTCTGTTTTTTCTTTTGGAGGTATTGGTATTAGAGAATATATATTTTTATCATCTGCTTCTATTTTAAACTTTAGTCCTGAACTTTCTGCAAGTATCGGACTTCTTTTTACTATTTCTGCAGCAATTTCGTCATTACCTGGATTAAAGTTTATAATTTCAAAACCAGACTATTTAAAATAAAAAAACCCAAGAAAAGTCCTGGGTTTTTGATTAGCATAATTTTTTAATTTCTAAATTTTTGGGATACCAGATCCTCCACCATATGGAGCCCAATTTGTATGAACTGTTTTCCATCCACTATCAGTCGCGATCCAAACAGAAGATGCTCTGGTACTATATTCAATCATATTCTCAGAATCTCCATTAGTGTATGAACCCTCAGCATAAAAAGTTAAAATAGCCATTGACATATCAGGTGAAAAACTAACATCAATATCTCTTAAATTAAAACTCTCCCAACTAACAGATGAATTTCTTGAAAAACTTTCCTTACTAAACTCATAAAAATCTTGAAGGTTTGAGTCTCCAGAGATCAATTTCATATCTTCAGTAACATATTTCTTAAATTCATCATAGTTTCTATCCATTATTGCTTTTTGAACATTTCTTTGAGCCTCTTTTAAATTATCAGCTAAATCACCCTCATTAGCTGATCTCCAATAAGTAACCAATTTTGTTTGGTAAGGAGATGCAAAAAAAGCATAGTCAACAGCTTTTAACTGATTTGTAAAAGCTTTTTGATAGTCACCTTCCATTGCAGCAATTTCAGATTTAGAGTCTAAGGCATTAGGTCCACCATGAAGTGCAATTGATTTATCAATTGCTTCATATGCCGCTTCGAAGTCAGGTTCATCACCATATTCACCATAAGCGTAACCATATGCAATCATATTGTAGGCAGAAGATGAGTTTTCAGGAAACTTTTTAGAAAAAGCCATATAGCCATCCCAATTAAATCCTCTAATTCCAACCCAATTTATTAATGGACTATCAGAATATTTTTCGATTTTTTCTGAATAAACGTCATCCCATGAGTTTTCCTCTCCCTTAGTGGTTTCAACCAATAAATCATACCAAGCTTTCTCTTCAGAGCTTAGTAATTGAGTATTAATTTCCGCGAGTTTTTCTTTTCTTGATCCCCAATTTGCATTTCCACTAGCTGCTGCAGCAATAACAAGATTAGCGCATTCACAACCTGAATCACTCATTTTAGCAGCTTTTGCCATACCAATAGCTGTTAATTGTTCAATATTTGCTAAATGAGTTATGGCTTCATTTAAAATTTCATATGATTGAGTATCACAATTTGAATCATTGATCCATTTTTGTGAAGACATATTAAATGAAGTAATAATTAATAAAATTGTAATTAAATTTTTCATGATTTTTTATTTTAAGATAGAAATAAATGAAAATTAAAAATAACTGCTTAAGATTAATTTATATCTAATTGTGAAAAAAATAAAATTTTATAATTTATTTTGATAATTCTTCAATATAAAAGGATGTGGCTGGTAAACCCTCAATGTTAAAGAGACTGGCCTCAAAATAATTCTTCCATCCATATCTTACTTTTACAGGATCAAAAACATTATCAGATTCTACAATAATTGACTCCCCATAAATTTTTGCCTGAGCTTCATAAAATATTTCGTCCTCTCCAGCAATTTCAAAATCTTTTAACGGCCCATTAAAGTTATAAAAACCATTTTCAGCATAATCAAAGCTAATAATTACCTTAGATTCTTCCACTTTTGCTGATATAGGAAGTGGTCCTGAGGGTGTTACTGATTTATACCCATAAGTTTGATTAAGTGCCCAATACGCAAGTCTATTACCAACTTTAATCTTTTCTGGAGGATGTATTGAATTTAAATCTCCAATATCGACAGTTGATACCATACCAGAATTATTTATATTTCTCATTGCATCAAGCTGCGCATCTCTAAGCTCTGCTGAACTACTTTCGTTTGGGTTACTGTAGCTAAATGGAGCAATTTGAACAAAATAGAATGGAAAATCACCTAACCCCCAGTTTTCTCTCCAACTAGAAACCATGACCTGCATTAGTTTTGAGTAATGTTTTGCTCTTTCTCTGTTATTTTCGCCCTGATACCAAATCCCTCCTCTAACAGTAAAAGGAATTAAAGGATTAAGCATAGCATTGAATAAATAACCAGGATTATATTCTTGAAATTTTTCTTTAGAATTATTAATAATTATTCCGGGCTCAAATTCATTATCTAAAAAACTTTTTTCAGCCCAAGCTTCAGCTGGTGTTCCTCCCCAAGCACTAGATATTATACCAACAGGAACTTCCAAAGACTCATGAATGTATTTTGCAAATGAATATGCAACAGCACTAAAATATCTTGAGCTTTCAGGATTAGACTCTTCCCATTTACCGCTAAAGTCAACTAAAGGAGTTGAACTGTAATTTCTTTCAACAGTTAAAAGTCTAATATTAGGATTAATTGATTTTCCAATGATATCTTGTGATCCGAAAACAGGCTCACCAAAAAAGCCATCTAAAGGCATTTCCATATTTGATTGCCCAGATGCAAACCAAACTTCACCAAATAAAATATTTTTTATGATTTTAGTATCATCACTTGTTGATATAGACATTTCATAAGGACCAATACTGCTGTCTGTTTGTATTTTTAATATCCAATCACCTTCACTATTTGATTTAGTCTTTTCAAATTTATTATTCCAACTTGCATATACAGTCACGATTTGATTTGGATTTGATTTTCCCCAAATGTTAACTTTTGAATTTCTCTGCAATATCATATTATCGGAAAATAAATTATTCATTTTTATTTGAGAGAATATAGAAATTGAAAAAAGTAATAATAGTATGTAATGAAATCTCATTTAATTAATCAAAATTATAAGATCTAAATGATGATGCAGGCAGTCCCTCAACATTGTAAAGTGTACCTTCAATATAATTTTTCCACCCATATCTAATATATAGTGGATTTGGAACATGTTTACTGCTCAGAATCAGAATACTTCTATTTTCCCACCCTGCAGAATAATGTGGGTCTATTGATGCATCTGCAGAATAAAAGATTTTATCCTTACCAGCAATCTCAAAACCACTTAATGGCTTTCCGTAACTTGTTACTCCATTTAAGGCAAATTTAAAATTAACATAAACCTTATTATTTTTGATATCGAATGAATCATAAACCGGTCCAGAGTAAGGTAAACTATCAAAACCATAATTTTTGGCTAATGCCCAATATGCAAGTCTTTTTCCAATCAAAAGTTTTTCAGGTGGGTGATTAGTTATGGTACTTCCAATATCTAATGTTACTGCCATTCCTGTATTTTTTACTGAAAGCATTGTTTTTAACTGGGCCTCTCTCAAAAATGCTTGGGATGTTCCATTACCTTTTCCCAGCGATCCATTTGGAGCAAGCTGAACAAAATAGAAAGGAAAATCACCTAATCCCCATTCATCTCTCCAATTTTTTATTAATCCATTCATTAATTTCATATAGTTTTGATAACGCCCTACGTTTCCCTCGCCTTGATACCAAATAACACCTTTGATTGTAAAAGGAATTATTGCGTTTATCATGCCATTGAACAGAACAGATGGACTATTATGAGGCTGTATCACATAGTAACTTAGCTCCTTTTCAGTAGTAATTTTTTTTAAAACCTCAGGACTTATCCATGCCTCAGCAACAGAACCATCTTTTGGGGAATTAATTATCCCAAAGGGAACATCTAAAACTTGATTTAGATATTTTGCGAAAGAATATGCAACAGCACTAAAATTTGGAGTATTTTTAAAATTAGCCTGTAACCATTCTCCTTCAACATTACTAATTCGCTCCCTACTAACTTTTTCCTTTACATTAAAAAATCTGATTTTTGAGTTATTAGAATTAGCAATAGCATCTAATGAACCAATTACTGGTTCACGATTATTTCCTGATAAAGTCATTTCCATATTAGATTGACCGCTTGAAAGCCAAACCTCACCAATTAAAACATTATTAATTGTTTTAGTTTCACTATTACATGTAATTTGAATATTAAAAGGACCTCCAGCAGATGGAGTTTTTATTTTTATTTTCCAATTACCATCATTATTGACAGTGGTTTTATGAATCTTTCCAGACCAAGAAGTATAAATTAGCAGTTCTTGATTTTTTTGAGCTTTACCCCAGAAATTAACATTAGATTCTTGTTGGAGAACCATGTTATCTGAGAATAAATTACTTAATTCAATCTGACTATTTAAATTAATTGAAGAAGAAAAAAAAATAAATAGTATTATAAACCTCATTTAGTATAAAAACTTCTTATCTAATTCCTCAGAGTCCTTATACTTCACTCTTAGATTAGCTAATTTTACTTTGAGTTCTTCTACTACATCAGCATATTCTGGATCATTGTATACATTATTCATTTCATTGGGATCTTTATATCTATCATATAACTCCCATTCATCAACATCATAATAGAATCTTGCAAGCTTAAATTCTTTAGTAACAATTCCATAATGTCTTTTAGCCATGTGAACTGATGGATACTCATAATAATGATAATAAACTTCCTCTCTTGTCCACTTATCATTTTCACCTAAAAGTAAAGGTATCAAGCTCTCTCCTTGCATATCATCAGGAACATCAATCATCGCAGCCTCTAAAAATGTTTGTGCAAAATCTAGGTTTTGAACCATTTCATCATTTGTTATTCCAGGTTTTATTTTATTTGGCCATTTTATCATTAAAGGAGTTTTGAAGGACTCATCATAAATAAATCTTTTATCAAACCAACCATGCTCTCCTAAATAAAAACCTTGGTCTGAAGTGTATATAACAATAGTATTTTCATCAAGTCCTGTTTCTTCCAGATAATCAAGAACTCTCCCTACGTTATCATCTACGGAGGAGATAGTAGCAAGATAATCTTGCATATACCTTTGAAACTTCCATTTCATCTTCTGTTCATCATTCATTTTCGGCCAATTTTCTTTAAAATCAGCACTAATTTTGTCTAAGGTGACGTCATATTTCTTTTTTTGTTCTTCATTAGCTCTACCAAATGGTCTATTAAATCCTGAGGCATCAGGACGCATTAAAGTACCATCTCCTCTCACATAAACAATTTCTGGCTCAACTTTACCCATTTCTTTCATAACCGAGGGTCTCACCTTACTATCATGCATGTATTGCATATGAGTAAGTAGGTTCATTTCTGCAGTTTTTGCAGCAGTTCCTCTGTTAGAGTAGTCATCAAAAAGCGTTTCTGGTTCAGGGAATTTCTTTTCATAAAACTCAGCAAACTTCTCAGGACTTGGCCACCACGCTCGGTGAGGTGCTTTGTGTAGGTACATCATCATAAAAGGCTTGTTTTTATCTCTTTTGGTTTTAAACCAGTTGAGCGTTAGATCCGTTATAACATCTGTGACATAACCAGTGATAGTAGTATCTTTCTTTTGACCTAAAAACTTGGGATTAATGTAATCTCCTTGTCCAGGAAGAATCCAAAAATCATCTACCCCTTTTGGATTATTTCCAAAATGTAATTTTCCATACATGGCAGTTTGATAACCAGCTTTTTGAAACAGTTGAGGAAATGTAACCTGCGTGGTATCAAATTTAGCATGGTTATCTATTTTTCCATTTAAATGGCTGTGCTTTCCAGTGAGGATAACAGCTCTGGATGGAGCACAAATTGAATTAGTTACACAAGCATTTGTAAATAAAATTCCTTCATCGGCAATCCTATCTATATTTGGGGTTTGGATGAGTTTATCACTATATGCGCTTATTGCTTGATAAGCATGATCATCTGACATTATAAATAGTATGTTAGGTCTTTCATCTTTATCGGCACATCCGGCGACGAACATTAAGATTATTAATAGGTAAATATTTCTCATTTTTTATAATTCTGGTTTATTGTTGTTTTGTTTGCATTCAAATCAAGTTTAATCTCCTCCATTTTTTTAGATAAATTATCTACAATTTCAGGATAAGTATCTGCTAAATTGTTTGACTCACTAAAATCATCATATAAGTTATATAATTCTTTAGTATTTTCCTCATAAAATTGAACTAGTTTCCACTCTTTATTTCTAATAGCTGAACCTGGTTTCCAAAGACTACCGTGATAATGAGGAAAATGCCAAAAAATATAATCTCTATCAAACTCTTTTTTAAAAAATAAATTATTTAAGTCTTTTCCGTCAATGTTTTTGATATTATATTTTGCACCAAGTGCATTCAAAATAGTTGGAAATAAATCATAAGAAACAACAGGCTCGTATATTATTTCTCTATATGCTTGCATTGGAAGTTTAATAAGCTGAGGTATTTTAATCCCCCCCTCATATAACCATCCTTTTCCAGCTCTTAATGGATATACTGATGTTGGTGCTACTTTTCCTTGGGTAGATAATCCACCATTATCTGATGTAAATACAATTAACGTATTATCAAAAAGCTCATTTTTCTTTAAATAATTAATGATTCTACCAACATTATAATCCGTTGCATGAACCATTGATGCATACTTAGGATTTCTGTGATTAAGGACTGTTTTTGCATCACCTTCTTTTTTGGTTATTGGTTCTTTATCCTCATAACCATTTAATTTTTCAAGGTAATAATCATAGAATTCTTTATTTTCTTGAATTGGAGTATGGACATTATAAAAAGATAGAAAAGCAGCAAAGGGTTTTGATTTGTCTCTAGAGTCAATAAAATCAATTGCTTCAGTAGTAAGTCTATCAGTTAAATATTCTCCCTCAGGTCCATCGCTTAGCTTTGGATTTTTATAAGGGGAGTAATATCCTCCCATTGGACTACCCTTCTCAAACCCTCCAATATTTATATCGAAACCTTGATCTTCAGGATAATGACCCTCACTACCCAAATGCCATTTTCCAGAGTAAAAAGTTTTGTAACCATTCATTTTTAAAACTTCAGCAATAGTCGTTTCGTTTAAAGGGAGTTCATTTCTATCCTTCGGGCCATTTAAAATATTCTTAGTAATATCATAGTAATTTTGCTCCTCAAGACCAGGAATCCAGTCTGTAATATTCAAACGAGCAGGATGTTTACCCGTCATTATAGAAGCTCTTGTGGGAGAGCATACTGAACTTGAAGCATATGCATTAAAAAACAGCATACTGCTTAAACTTAAACGGTCAATATTATATGTTTCATAAAAATCTGAGCCATTATATGAAACATCGGTCCATCCAAGATCGTCAACTAGTATAAAAAGAAGATTTGGCTTATCAATAGGTTTTGAACATGAAAAAAATAATAAAATTATAAAAAGATAAATTTTTTTCATTTTACTTGCCTCTTTTTGTTTTTACAATGATTACACCATTTCCAGCCCTTGAGCCATAAATAGCTGCAGCAGCATCTTTAAGTATTGAAATTGATTCAATATCATTTGGATCAAGATTTTCAATTGTTGATTCCATCCCATCAACTATAATTAGTGGAGGGTGAGAAAAATTTCTAATAAAAAAAGAGGAAAAGTCATCTGGTGCATTGTTATCAGATTTTTTTACAGTTAATCCTGAAATTTGACCTTTCAATGTCTCATTCGTATCATAACTTGCACCAACTATCAATTTTTCACCGTCCAAAACTTGAGTAGAGCTTAATGAAGATTTTTTTAATTCTAAACCATATCCAGTATCATATTTTTCATCGGATTTGATATCACCACCTAAATTAATTGAAGAACAAGAAAGAGTTAAAACATATATTAAAATAATTGATCTCACAAGCACTAAATATAAAAAAAAGGACCCAAATAATGAGTCCTTTTTTTTATGAATAAACTAACTTATTTCGTATTAGTAGCCAGGATTTTCTACTAAGTTAGGATTATCAGCAATCCTTCCATTACCGATCGGCAACCAATACATTCTTTCAACGAATGGTGTATTTTGTGAAAAATTCCATCTCCATCTTCTGGCCTTATACATTCCATCGGATCCTCTTCTGAACCATTTTACTCCCCATTTAGGTTTCATATGGATTGCAGCCTCTGCATCTCTCCATGTTTTTAGATCAGTCAAATGATGATTTTCTCCAAACAGCTCAACAAATCTCTCATTTTTAATGTTAGATAATGTTGCAACTTGTTTTGGAGGCATACCAACTCTATTTCTAACCGCATTCAACATTTGTTTTGCTCTGATTGGCTTTCCAATTTCAAAAGCAGCTTCAGCAGCATTGAGATACATTTCACCAGTTCTAAAAACCACATAATCCATACCATCATTATTATAAGCAATAAACTCATAACTTCCATCTAATGGCACTCTATGTTGAGCAAGTCTCCCTCCTCTATTTCTATTTCTAGGTGGAGCCCTTCGTGGAGCAACATCACCTCCTCTTCCTTTAACATTCGGGTTACTTGGTCCAATGGTATTATCGTGGAACCAAACACTTCTTCCAGCAAAGACTTCTTCAGGTGTCCATGCTTTTGCTAAATATCTTGGATCTTTTTGATATACGACATCCTCAATATCAAAGAAGGTCCTGTTGTTAAACAGATTTCTATTTTTATTACCTGGCGAACCATCTTTATATTCAAATCGTTCAGCAGAAGCTTCATAAATGTGAATATTAGATCCCCAACCTGCTTTGAATCCATCAGGCATAGAGAAATATCCATGTTGATGAGTTTTACCTAAACCAACATCGTACTGAGTCACAAATATTTGTTCGCTGTTACCCTCCAGTGTTAAAACTTCCGAAAAAGTTTTTTGATAAGTTCCACCTCCTGTGTGCAATGGATGCTTTCCGCTGTCAATAATAGCACTAGCAGATGCATGAGACATTGTGTAATATCCATCAGCTAAACTAGCTGGGATTGATGTTAGCCCATCTGCAGATTGTGGATGATATTTTGCAATCCTCGCAGCGTAGAGTGAGGCCCTGCTTTTTAAAGCATGTGCAGCCCATTTTGTTGCTTTTCCTACCATTGCCTGACCTGGAAGAGCTGCGATAGCAGCATCACAGTCAGCAATAATTTGATCATACGTAGCTTGTAACGTAGATCTTGGTGTCATAAGCTCGTCATATGAAGCATCAAGTTGTTTCGGAACTAATTCTAATGGTACTCCACCATATCTTTTGGCCATTTCAAGATACATAAAAGCCCTTAAGAATTTAGCTTCACCAATTTGTTGATTGATTGTCGTTGGATCGAAAGTAGCTTCATTAAGAATTTGAATGATTTCATTAGCAGATCTAATGTTTCCATAAGCCCAGTAGTTTGAAGCTTCATTAGCTCCACCACTATTCGGTATTTGATAAGATACTCCGACTGCTCGCTGCCATGGAGCCATTAAGGTACCTTCACCACCAACAACCCAATCATGAAATCTCCAATGTTTGTCATTTGTGTGACTACCATCTCTTTGACCTCTATGATCATTAACTTCCCAGCGGGTTTGATGATAAATTTTTGTTAAAAACGCCTCAACTAATTTTGGATCATTTTTAACAGCATCTTCTGCAATCATGTTCGTAGGGAGCAGATCCAGATCAGCACATCCTACAAATAACATCATTGGAAGAACAAAGCAAAGTGTTTTAATTAATTTATTCATATCTATTGCAATTTAATTGTTTTTATTTTTTTTTAAAAGTTAATTTTTAAACCAGTTGTCCAGGACTTTGTTGTTGGATAATTGTTTTGATGACCTCCAGTAACTTCTGGGTCATAGTATCCTGACCATATATCCAAATTATCTAAAGTAAATACATTGTTACCTGCTATGTATAACTGAAGTGCGTCTATACCAAGACTATCAGTTATATTTTTAGGGATAGTGTAACCAATATTTAAAGTCTTTAGTCTTAAATATATAGCATCTATTCTGGTAAAATCATTTGCACGACTACTGATTGCAGGTACACCACCAGTATTATTTGCCGGCGGGAATCTACCCAAAATCTCGACATCACCGTTAGCTCCTTTTATTGACCTATTTTCATATGCAATATTTGTAGGTATTGATTGATGACTGTTTAGTCCTTGCCAACTCTGAGGGCCACCAAATTGGATTGAATAACCTGCAGCTCCTTGCCATAGTGCACTAACACTCCAATTTCCCCATTTCGCATTTGTCCAACTACTAAAATTCCATTTAGGCATGCCACCCTTACCTATTATCACTTGATCTTTCCAATCTATCAAGCCATCTCCATTTTGATCAACAAAGATTAAGTCACCAACAATTACCGTTTGGTTACCAGCATTATCGGCATCAATTGGATGATTATCAATTTGATCTTGAGATGTAAAAAATCCAGTAGTGTTGAAGCCCCACTGAAGATCGTCCCATTGACCAGTCCTAGAATACCTTGCATTATAAAGAGCATTAGCAGCAGCTACTGATGCATCAACACCATCTGTTGGAAGGATATTTTCATCCCATGAAACATATTTTCCTCTAGCCCATGAAATCATAGGATTAATTTCATAACTAACAGCTCCAATTTTTCCTTGATGCTTCAACATTAAATCAAAACCTCTATTATCTCTGGTATTTAGGTTTGTTCTAGGTAGACTAGCACCGAAGTTGAATGGTACTCCCTCTGTCGGTATTGCTAATATATCTTCTCTAAGTCTGTAGAAGAAGTCTAATTCAAAACCAAGTCCTCCATCCCACAATGTTCCTTCAATTCCAACATTTGCAATCTTCATGGTTTCCCATGTAACAAGAGCATTGGCTAAACCAGCTGAGGAAATAATTGGATAGGGATCTCCATTAAATAAATAAAATCCATTAGCAATATTATAACCTGTTAAAAAGTCAAAATTTGATACTGCATCATTACCCATTATTCCATAAGATGCTCGCAATTTTAAATTATTCCAGGAAGAATTATCTTTCATAAAATCTTCCTCAGATATTCTCCAACCAAAACTTAAACTTGGAAAATAACCCCAACGACCTTCAATTGAATATCTTGCAGTCGCATCTGCTCTCATTGTTGCAGAAAATAAGTACTTATCCTTGTAGCTGTAATTTACCCTACCTACATAACTAGATCTTGCACTTTCAGAGAAAATTTCAGCATTATCTAATTCGGCTCTAGATGAATAATTCAAATAGGGAGCCTCAAAAGACAACGGGTCAGTTCTAGAACCCATTAAGTAATCTCTTTTAAATGTTGTTGACTCGGCAACAAACAATGCGTTTAATATATTATCTCCCCATTCCTTATCGTATGTAACTGTAAGCTTGGGTAACAATTCCATATCCCTGTCAGCATTTACACTAATAACGTCTCTGTTTACATATCCAAACAGAGTGTATACCTCAGGGGTAGATGGGTCATAGTTGTAAGCAGCAAATCTTTTTTGAATATTTTTATTCCACTCATTTTGAGCTTCCATATTTAAAGAACCTGTTATTGACATTCCAGCTATAAACGGAACATCATATGTAAGACTAATTGCTCCTCTTAAGTTATTATCACGGTTAACTATTGTACCAGCAAAATCCTTTTTGATCAAATAATTTGGGGCATAGACCGTAGCTGCACCAGCGTGAGATGCATATGAAGGATCTGGATACTCATACAAATATGTTGGTTTACCAGAATTTAATCTAGTGTAAAGAGTTTGTGTTTGAAAATGTGCTTTATCAAGAGTAGTCTGGAAATAAGAAAGATCTAATCTTGCAGTCAAATTTTCTGTTAAATTAACATCTAAATTTGATCTAATATTATATCTGGTATGAGTATAATCAGCACCTTCCAGTTGACTCTCTGTATCTGTAAATCCTAGTGAGATAAAATATCCAATATCTTTACTTCTTCCTCTTGCACTTAAGTTGTGCTGAGTTTGTAATTGCCAATCTTTATAAATCAGATCTCTCCAGTCATTACCAGCAAAATCTTCACCTGTAGTACTATCATAAACCTGCTTTCTCTCATTGTCCCATGCAAGATATGGAGGCATTAAGTCAGCCAATGGTTGACCTTGTTCATTAAAAGCTAAGTCTACATATTGGTTTGCACTAAGTGTTCTTGGTTCAAAAGTAAGTCCAGACCAAGAAGCGGTTCCATTGTATGTAAATTTAGCCCCTTCTCCTCTGTCAGTTCCTCTTTTCGTAGTTATCAGAATAACTCCATTTCCAGCTCTAGCTCCATAAATCGAAGCTGCAGCATCTTTAAGAATAGAAATATTTTCTATATCATTTGGATCTACTTGGCCAAACGTTGCAACAATTCCATCAACAATTATTAATGGAGCTTCAAAGTTTCTAATTCTCAAAGTAGCAAAATCTTCTCCAGGAAGTCCTGAACCAGATCTTACTGAAAGACCAGCAGCTTGTCCCATCAATAATTGACTTGTGTTAGGTGTAGGTCTTAAGTTAATTTCTTCTCCAGAAATTGATGCAACAGAGCCGGTCAATGTTTTTTTCTGTTGTGTACCATAACCAACGACTACTACTTCCTCTAATTTAGATACATCCTCTTCCATGACAACATTCATTGTAGCAGAAGATCCAACTTCTTGAGTTAAATAACCTATGTATGAGAAAACAATTGTAGCAGCATCTTCAACATTCAGTTGAAAATTACCATCAAAATCTGACACTGTTCCATTGTTAGTTCCTTTTTCAACTATGCTAACCCCAGGAAGTGCATTACCACCTTCATCAGTGACAGTACCACTGATTAAATTTTGAGAAAATATAAGGTTAGTTGAAAGTAAAAAAGCAAACAATAAGAACAGATTTCTAAAAATATTCTTTGTATTCATAATAACTATTTTTGTTATACTATTTATTGTTGTTTTGTAGTTTGTGAAGATAAATAAAAAAAATCTTCCTTCCAACAATATCTCAATAAAACATACTTTAAATTTAATAAAATTCAACAGGAAGGCTTATATTTTGAGATATTACTAAAATTGCAGTTTTTTTTCAGTTGTAAATTTTCTCAATTAAAAGGAAGAACTGTAAAACTGTAGCTATAATTTCCTGGATCAATTGTGTACTTGGGCAATGTTCTAGCTCCCCAACTATTGTCACCACCTACACCCATCTGTTTTAGATCAATATTTAAACTTATAAAATCTCTTTTAGGCACATCTACGGGTTTTCTTTGCATTTTTACAAGTCTTTGTCTAACTGCTAATTTTTCACCAGGTTTTTGAGGTATTAAACCATCATCGAAATCGTCAATTGTATTGTAATGAGCACTAAATGAAATTAAAGGTTCACCTCTAATCTCAAATCCAATTTTATCTTTATTTGAAACTTTCAACCATCTTACATCTGTTCTATAACCATTTTCCTGTGGTCTGGAATAATCAAAGCCTAAATCTTCTACCAAACACTTATAGAGCCCAACAAATGCCGAGGATTTTCTATCTATGTAATTTTCATGAGGACCTCTTCCATACCACATTATATCAGAATATTGTTTAGGAATTGTGAAGTTCATTCCAAATCTTGGAATTTGAGCATCCTTTAATTTACCACCATAAATAAAATCATTTTCAACTTTAAGAACTCCCTTCGAATTAATTGTATAGGTTATTTTATTGTTTGAACCTACATTATTTAATTTATAATTAACGACTACCTCTACCATGTTTGCGTCAATTTTATTAGCAACGATACTTTCAAGCTGTCTGCTGTTTGATGCTGTTTTCCATTCAATGGATCTTAACGGTAAATTATTTCCATAATCATTGTCTATAGATGCTCTCCAAAAATTTGTATAGGGGCTAGATTTGATAAATTCATTATCGCTAAAATTATAGCTAAGGAGAGATCCATTTTCTTTATCAAACTCAAGACTAACCAAGCTATTAGAAACTTTTAGCTTGACCTTATTGCTACTAATTTTTAATCTTTTGCCCCTATTACTTGATCGCAAAGAGTATTCCGATCGTTTATAAAACATTTGATCTGAAATTAATATTTCTCCACTGCTGACCAAGGGCTCTTTACCTTTTGAAATACCATATGCATTCACAAAATATTCGGCGAAAGGATCAAAAGAAAAATCTTTAAAGGGATTGTCAATTATTATGAAATCTTGAGGTTTTATATTAAAACTCATCAATTCACTTTTTACACTTTTACCATTTTCAATTAAATCAAAGCGAAAATCAAAATCAATTAAATTTTTAAAGAAAAATCTGTTTTCAATTTTAATTTTATCTCCATTTCCTAGAATTGAAACTTTTGCATCTTGATAAACGTGTTTAACTTCATTTAAAGCAGGGTGTGGAGTTCTATCTGGATTTACAAGACCATTCATGCAAAAATTAGAGTCATTATAGTAGCTACTGGGAGCGTAATCCCCTCCATATGCCCAGAATTTCTTACCGTTTTTGAATTCGGCAAGACCTTGATCCACAAAATCCCATATAAATCCACCCTGCATTTGTCTTTCCGCATATACCATATCCCACAGGTCTTTCAAGTTACCATTACTATTACCCATGGCATGAGAATATTCCACCCAAATAAATGGTCTGCTTGGGAATTTATTTAAATAAAACTTTCTCAAATCATTCATCTGAAAATACATCCATCCAAAAAAGTCAGTGTGAGGTTCTAAATCAATTCCAACAAGTTCTTTGTCAAGAGGTCTTTCGGAAGTTCTTTCATAAAAAACCAAGCGAGAAGAATCTTGCTCCTTTAACCACTTATATCCCTCAACGAAAATTGGCCCATCACCAGCTTCGTTGCCTAGAGACCATACAACTATTGATGGATAATTTTTATCTCTTTCGAACATACGAACCCATCTGTCCATGTGCATTTCATCAAACTCAGGTTTATATGCTGGGGAATTTTCTTTTTTATAACCGAATCCATGACTCTCAACGTTTGCTTCATCTATTACATAAAGGCCATACCTATCACACAACTCATACCAATAAGGGTCATTTGGATAATGTGATGTTCTGACAGAATTAATATTATTTTTTTTCATGATTTCGATGTCTTTAATCATTGACTCTCTTGATACTACATGTCCAGTAAATTCATCATGTTCATGTCTATTTACACCTTTAAATAATATTGGTTGATTGTTAATTAGAAATTGGCCATCCTTTAGTTCAATTCTTCGAAATCCAGTTTGAAAATCAATTTTTTGGTAAAAACCATCTGAATCCACTAGCTCAATTAGTACGTTATATAAATTAGGAATTTCAGCTGACCATAGTTCTGGTGAGTTTACAACACCGTTTAATGTTATTTTTTTTGATTGATTACTCTCAATTGTACCATCTTTTTCATTTTGATAAAGAACATCTTGATCATTGAAAATTTTTGTTTTTAAAGTGTATTTTTTAGGAAATCTGTTATAATTTTTTAAATCAACCTCAAAATTTAAATCAGCTTTATCTAAATTATTACTTAGGCTACTTTTCAGGAAGTAGTCTCTCACTGCTAATTTAGGTTGAGCATATAAAAATATATCTCTTTCAATTCCACTTAATCTCCAAAAATCTTGATCTTCAATATATGTACCATCTGACCATCTTATTACCTTAATGACAAGTTGATTTACACTTCCATTTAGGTATTTACTAATATCAAACTCTGCAGGTGTTTTACTTCCCTCACTGTATCCAACAAAATCTCCATTAATCCACAGATAAAATGCTGAGTTTACAGCTCCAAAATGAATAAATATTTGCTTATCATTCCAATCTTTATCAACAGTAAATTCTCTATGATACAATCCTACTGGATTATACTCTTTTGGCATATAAGGTGGATTAATTTCATATGGATAAACAATGTTAGTATATAAAGGGAAGTCGTCAGTATGGAATTGCCAGTTTGAAGGAACAGGAATCTTTTGCCAATCATCTTTACCAAAATCAGTTTTAAAAAAATCTTTAGGAACTAATTCATCATTCTTAAACAATTTGAAATCCCAAATACCATTTAAATATTTTGTAATCGAATCACCGTTGATGTCTTTTGGTATAAAAAATGAATGTGGTTCTTCTGTATTAATTTTAAAAGTTGATAAATCTTCCCACTCTTTATATTGGGCGCTTGAAAATAAAACTGAAAAAATCAAAAAGATTCCTAAAATAGCATCCTTCATGTTAGTTGTTTTTCTAAATTTAAAACAAAATAATTAATATGAGAGTCTTTATTACAATAGTATTATCACTAATTTTTTGGTCATGTGAAAATGATAATTCAAAACCAAATATTTTATGGATTGTAACTGAAGACAATTCAATTCATTATATGAATCTTTACACAGACGGTGGAGCTGAAATGTCTCAAATTAATGCGTTAGCTGATCAAGGTGTTGTCTTTGACAATGCGTTTTCAAATTCACCAGTCTGTTCAGTTGCAAGAAGTACTCTTATCACAGGTGTTTACGCACCCAGAGTTGGAACACAATACCACCGAAGAATGAATAGGGTTAAACTACCTTATGATGTAAAACCTCTTCCAGTATATTTAAAAGATGCAGGTTATTACACTACAAATAATGCAAAAGAGGATTATAATTTTATAAAGGACGGTGAAATTTGGAACGAATCCTCTGAAAAAGCTACATATAAAAATCGAAAAGAAAATCAACCATTCTTCCATGTTCAGAATTTTCATAACACACACGAGGGTCAATTACACTTTAACAAACAACATCTTGAGGAAGCTCTAAAAAATAATAATTTAGATAGTATAACTCCTTTTCCATATCATCCTGATACACCAACTTTTAGATATACTCAATCATTGCTTCACAATCACCATAAGGATGTTGATGAAGAAATAGAGAAATTTATAAATGATCTTAAAAATGAAGGATTATTGGATGATACAATTATTTTTTACTATGGAGACCACGGAGGTGTATTACCAAGAAGTAAAGGCTACATATATGAAAGTGGATTAAATGTTCCTTTGGTTGTTAGAATTCCTGAAAAATTTAAAAAACTTTCCCCATTTAAAGCAGGTACGAGAACATCTACATTTGTTGAATTTGTTGACTTAGTACCAACAGTTCTTTCATTGGCTGGAATTGATATTCCTAAATCAATAGATGGAAAAGCATTTTTAGGTAAAAAACTAAAGAAATCTGAACTTGAAAAACGTAACTCAGCATTTGGTTATGCGGATAGATTTGATGAAAAATATGATTTAGTTAGATCAATAAGAAAGGGTAAATATAAATACATGAGAAACTACCAGCCCTTTAATGTAGATGGTTTGTATAACTTTTACAGATATAAAATGTTGGCATATAAAGAATGGTACACCCTTTTTCAAGATGGAAAATTAAATGATATCCAAAGTCAATTTTTTAAACCTAAATCACCTGAGTCTTTGTATAATATTGAAGAGGATCCTCACGAAACAAAAAATTTGGCAAATGACATTGCTTACAATGATATACTAATAACCATGAGGGAACAATTAAATAATCATTTAATGTCAATCAATGATTTAAGTTTTCTTCCCGAGCCATATTTTTTAAATAACGGAATTGATGACGTTGTGGAATATTCAGCTCAAAATAAAACATTAATAAAAAAACTTATTGAAACATCAAACCTTCAACTTAAAGATTATGATGAAGTTTCATCTCAAATAAAAAACTCATTAAATAACGATAATCCTTGGATAAGATATTGGGGATTGATTGTATGTTCAAGCTTTGGAATTAAGGCGATGGAAAACAAGGATAAAATAAAGGTAATTTTTGAAAATGACTCTGAAAATTTAGTTAGAATGAGGGCTGCAGAATTTATGCTTTTAAATGATATTGAGTTGAATGATTCAAAAATAAATTCTCTATTAAAAAGATCAAATTTTGAAGCTGAAGCTAACCTTATGTTAAACACATTAGCTAATATTAAGACAATTAATCCTAAGTACAAGCTGAATCTTAATAAGAATGTTTTTCCAGAAAATTGGATACCACCAATTAGAGAAGAAAATGCATTAGTTAATAGAAGAATGAATTATCTAACTGAGAATGAATAAAACACTATTAATAAAATTTAGTTTTTTTTTACTTATGACTATTTCTTGTAGTAAAGAAACAATTGAAAAACCTAACATTGTTTTAATAGTTGCAGATGACTTGGGTTGGTCGGATCTGTCTTACATGGGTTCAACCTACTATGAAACTCCTAACATTGATAAACTTTCTAAATCAGGTATGATATTTTATAATGGTTATGCGTCAGCTGCAAATTGCGCACCAAGCAGAGCAACAATGTTGTCAGGCAAGTATCAAAACGCACATGGAATTTATTCAGTAGTTAACCCCTTCTTAGGCTATGGATCTGACAGAGGTAGCAGAAAAACAAGAAAACTAATTCCCATTAAAACAAGAAGTAATCTTGATTTAGATTTTTTTGTTATTCCGGAAATGCTTAAAGATTTGGGATATGTTAATGGACACTTTGGCAAATGGCATCTAGGTGATATTGGTTTTCATCCCGAAAATAGTGGCTTTGACATTAATATTGGAGGCAATAAGCATGGAGGACCTGGCGGATATTTTTCACCATACAAGTATACCAACATGGATGATGGTCCAAAAGGAGAATATTTAACTGATCGAATCGGTGATGAAGTTGTCAATTTTATTGAAAATAACAGAGAGAATAATTTTTTTGCATATGTTCCTTTTTTCTCTGTTCATACACCAATACAATCCAAACCTGATTACCAAAAAAAATACAGAAATAAAAATTCCAATGAATATCATAACCGTGCAGATTATGCTGGAATGGTTCAGTCATTAGATGAAAATGTTGGAAAAATAATGGATAAAATTGATGAATTAAACTTGTCTGAAAATACACTAATTATATTCACCTCTGATAATGGCGGAATTAGCGCAATTTCTAACCAATATCCACTTAGAGCTGGAAAAGGGTCGTATTATGAGGGAGGTATTAAAGTTCCATTGATTTTTTCATGGAAAGGTAAAATTAATACTGAATCTCAATCTTATGAAAGAGTTTCAAACCTAGACTTCTATCCTACCATTAAACAATTGGTTGGTTACACAAACCCAATCGATTTAGATGGAGAGGATATTTCCCCAGTTTTATTTGGGGGGAAACTAAAAAAAAGAGAGCTATACTTTCATTTTCCAATTTATCTTGAACCATATAATGTTCATAAAGATAATGGAACAGATCCCTTATTTAGAACAAGACCTGGCACAGTTGTAATTAAAGATAATTGGAAATTACATCACTACTATGAGAACAATCAATTTGAATTATACAATCTAGAAAAAGATATCTCAGAATCTAAAAACCTTATTGATATTAATATTAAAAAGAAGGATGAGCTTTTATCTAAATTAAATAATTGGAGAAAAACCGAAAATGCTCCAATTCCTAGCAAATTAAACCCTCACTATGATCAAAAATATGTTGATAGTTTAATGTTCTTAATCGACAAAAATTATATTTCAGGTAAAGTGAATAAAAATGAAGCTAGAAAATAATTTTTAATAACTGAACCTATCAGGATTTAGTTTATTGTAGAGTTCATTATTTGAAAGTCCAAGAAAAATTGGAGAAATAGTCTTTTCATTCCATTGATTTATTTTTAATCTCAAATCATTTGTAATTTCAGGGAAATCCAAAGCAATATTATTTTGCTCTGAAATATCTTTTTCAAGGTCATACAAATAGCTATTACCATCCTCATCAATAATCATCTTATAGTTTTTAGATCTTATGGCAAATCTATCATTTCCCCTAATTGTATCATTATTTACAATTTTAAAATCACCATTTATTTTCCAAAATAGACTTTCATGTGGAGCACCAGATTTTTCACCTAGTACATAAGGTAAAATATCTTTACCATGAATTTTATTTGGAAGTTTTAAATCTGGATTAATTATTGACTTCATCGTTGCAAAAATATCAAATGAGCTCACTGGGTTATCATATGTAGTTTTAGGCTTTATTTTTTTAGGCCATTGCATAAAAAATGGTGTTCTTACACCACCCTCACCCAAATCACTTCCTTTGTAGCCACTAAAAGGTGAATTTGCTCCATCGTTATCTGTCCATCTTTTTTTGGGGGCTCCATTGTCAGAAAGAAAGAAAACAATAGTATTGTCGTAAATTTTTTCTTCTTTAAGTTTTGTAAGAATTTTACCGATCCCATCATCCATGGAACTTATCATTCCAGCATATATTTTTCTTAGTGGATTATTTATATGTGGGAATCGATTCACGTATTTTTCCGGTGCTTGTATTGGGCCATGTGGAGCATTGTACGGCAAAAAAAGAAAGAAGGGCTTCTGTGAATTATTTTCAATAAATTTCACAGCCTCATCACTAAATTCATCAGTTAAATAATCATCTATCTCAACTCTGTTAGTGTTCCTTAAAATTTTTGTTCGATAAGCTTGGTTATGAGCCTTAACTTCTGTTTCATCTTTGAGAGTCAACTCTTCTGGAAGATATCTATGTCCGCCTGTAAGATGCCCAAAAAACTCATCAAATCCCCTGCTGTTAGGTCTCAATGATTCATGTGCTCCTAAATGCCATTTTCCAATTATTCCTGTAACATAGTTTTTAGTCTTAAATAAATCTGCCATTGTAAATTCACTGAGGGGTAAACCCATATTTGGATCTTTTGGGGCAAATAATATATTTCTCCCATATCCAAAAAAGTCTGGATAACGTCCAGTCAATATGCCAGCTCTACTTGGTGAACAAAAGGGTGTTGTTAAGTAACCACTTGTAAAAAATACACCATTATTACCTATATCATCAATATTAGGTGTTGATATATCACTAGTACCATGAAAACTAATATCATTATAGCCTAGGTCATCAGCAAAAATGATGATTACATTGGGTAAAGTATTTTCTTGAGAATTACAAGAAAAAATAAATAAGCATGTAAGAAAAATTATATTTTTCATAAGTTAGTATTACTAAACTTCAACTAATTTAAAAATTATTATGAAAGCAAAATTCCTTCTTCTACTTTTTACTTTTTTACTCTCTTGTAATTCAGAAAAAAATATTCAACCAAACGTAGTTCTAATTTATTTAGATGATTTAGGATATGGTGATGTAAGTTCTTATGAACTAGGAACTTTAGAGACCCCAAACATGGACAAAATTGCAAATGGGGGTATCAGGTTTACAAATGGATATGCAAGCTCGGCTACTTGTAGTCCAAGCAGATACGCTTTAATGACAGGAACCTATCCCTGGAGGAACAAAAAAGCTAAGATAATTACTGGTGGAAATTTGATTATTGATGAAAATGAGATAACATTACCAAAGATGTTTAAATCAATGGGTTATGAAACTGGAGTTGTTGGAAAATGGCATCTAGGTCTTGGGAAAGATGGTCCAGTTGATTATAACAGCTTAATTAGTCCAGGACCAAATGAAGTGGGCTTTGATCACTCATATATTATGGCAGATACACAAGACAGAGTTCCTACTGTTTATATTGAAAATGGTAATGTTGTAAATCTTGATCCGAATGATCCTATAGAGATTAATTTTGGCAATGATGATTACGGATTACCAAGTGGTACAAAAAATCCAGAGCTACTAACAATGAAATGGCATCATGGTCACAACAAAGCTATTGTAAATGGTGTCCCACGAATTGGATATATGAAAGGTGGTGAAAAAGCAAAATGGAGCGATATTGATATGGCGGATGAGTTTATAAATAAAGCAAAAGAATATTTAGATACTGTCAAGGACAAACCATTTTTTCTATTTTACTCACTTCAGCAACCACATGTTCCAAGAACGCCTCACCCGAGATTTGTTGGAACCTCAGGAATGGGACCTAGAGGTGATGTTATTAAAGAGGCTGATTGGTGTATTGGAGAAATGTATAATTACCTTGAAGAAAATGGTATATTAGAAAAAACCATAATTATTATTTCAAGTGATAATGGACCTGTTTTAAATGATGGATACTATGATGATGCGGTTGAAAAATTGGGAGATCATACTCCGGCTGGAAATTTAAGGGGTGGTAAATACAGTTTGTATGAAGCAGGGACAAGAGTCCCTTTTATTACATACTGGAAAGGTAAAATTAAACCTCAAGTGTCTGATGAAGTTGTAACTCAAATTGATTTCTTAAATTCATTTTCATCGCTATTGGGATCTGATATTAAATCTAATGATGGTGTTGATTTATCAAGTGTATTTTTTAAAAATACAGGTAAAGGAAGGGATGAGTTAGTAATCGAAGCAACCACAAGAACTGCTTTTAGACAAAATAATTGGGTTATGATCCCACCATATAATCTTGCAGCTTTTAACTATAATGTAAATATTGAATTAGGTAACTCTAAAGATTACTTATTATTCAATTTGGATAATGATATTTCTCAACAAAATGATTTGTCAAAAACCAATCCTGATAAACTAAATGATATGATTACTAGATATGAGGAAATCCTGGGTAAAGACAAAAAAGAAGCTGAAAAACTTGAACTTGAATAATTTTTAATGCAAGTACTAGTAACAGGTGGTTTAGGTTACATAGGTTCTCATACAAGCGTTTTATTGCTAGAAAAAGGGTATGATTTGGTTATCGTTGACGATCTATCAAATTCTAATGAAAAAGTAATTGAAAATATATCTCAGATTACAAGTAAAGTTCCAGTTTTTGAAAAAATTGACCTAAAAGATAAAGAGTCTGTATCTAAACTTTTTAATAATTATGATTTTGATGGAATTATTCACTTTGCTGCTCATAAATCAGTGAATGAAAGTGTTAATTATCCAGATAAATATTTTAAAAACAATGTGGGTTCGCTTGAAAATATTATTTATGAAATTCAAAAATTAAAAAAGCCGATGAATTTTATTTTTAGTTCCAGCTGTACTGTTTATGGTCAAGCTGATTCAATGCCTATAAATGAATGTTTTGAGCTTAAAAAAGCAGAGTCGCCTTATGGTCAATCTAAAAGAAAGTGCGAAGAAATTCTTGAAAATTTTCACAAAACTGGACATAACTTTAAAAATATCACTTTAAGATACTTTAATCCTATAGGGGCACATCCTACATCTCTGATTGGAGAGCTTCCAATTGGTATCCCTGAAAATCTTGTTCCATACATTACCCAAACTGCTGTAGGTAAAAGAGATCACCTAACTGTATTTGGAAATGATTATGACACAAATGATGGAACATGTGTTAGAGATTATATTCACATTATGGACTTAGCAGAAGTACATATAACTTGTCTTGAAAAACTAATGAATATAAAAGATAATAGTTTCTTTAACGTATATAATGTAGGGACTGGTAAAGGGACTTCAGTTTTGGAATTAATTAATCTTTTTGAAAATGTAAATCAACTAAAATTAAATTATAAAATTGGAAAGAGAAGAGATGGTGATGTAGTTATAGCATATGCAGATACATCAAAAATCAAAAATGAGTTGAATTGGACAACAAAATACAGTTTAGAAAATGCCTTAAAAACAGCATGGAATTGGGAATTGAATATTAATAAAAATGAATAGGAAAATTAAAGTTGAATCACCCGGCAGAATTAATTTAATAGGAGAGCATGTTGATTATAATGGAGGCTCAGTTCTTCCTGGTGCAATAGATAAAAAAGTTGAGTTTTTAATTGAAAATATTGAGGGAAATAAATGTATAATTGAATCAAAAACAATCAATAAAAAATTTGAGTTTGAATTTTCAAACCTCAAAAAATCAAATGAGCATTGGCAAAATTATATTATTGGTACCGTAAACAATTTAATAAACAAGAAAAAACAAACAATCTCATCTTTTAAATGTGTGATTAAAAGCAGTTTACCTATTGGTGCTGGAATTAGTTCATCATCTGCATTAATTTCAGGCTTAGCATCTGGGTTAATCGAAATTAACAACCTTCAAATTGACAAAAATGAAATTGTTGATATTGTTAGTGATGTCGAACACAATTATATCGGTCTTAAAGGAGGAATAATGGATCAGTTCACCATCCTAAATGGTAAAAAAAATAAATTGATACACTTGGAATGTTATTCGAGAAATTTTAATTACGTAAATGCAGATTTTAATGATTTTCAAATAATTCTTCTAAATACTAATGTGGAACATAATCTTGCTAATACAGCTTACAATGACAGAGTTGAAGAGTGTTACAATGCTCTAAAAATAATTAACAATAAATTCAATAATAATTACTCAACATTATGTGATGTAAGTCCAAATTTAGTTTCCGAACTTAAAAATATTTTGGAGACTAAAATCTATAATAGGGCATCATTTGTAATTAATGAAAATCAAAGGACATGTGATGCTGCAAAAAAACTCAATGAGTCTAAGTTTTATGACCTTGGTAGCTTAATGTATAAATCACATTCAGGGTTAAAAGACCTTTATGAAGTTAGTTGTGATGAATTAGATTTTTTGGTAGACTTGACAAAGCCATTTGAAAAAATTTTAGGTGCTAGAATGATGGGGGGAGGATTTGGTGGGTGTACAATAAATCTTGTTGAAAAATCTTTTAAAAATGAGTTTATAGAAAAAGCATGCAAAAGCTATAAAGACAAATTTAGAATTGACTTGACTCCAATCGAAATTACAATATGCGATGGTGTAAAAATAAAAAACCTACAAACAGATTGATTGTATAAACTCCTGTTATACAAGTTTAAGGCTAACTATATATTCGAAAATCCCCTCAGGGCGCGCTCTAGCATACAGACTCACCTTTTTTAAAAAAAATAGTGTTGAGTTTACCAATTTAAATCTGCTGTAGGTAAAATTATATTTTAATGAACGTTTAACTAAAGTCTTGAATCTATCAATTCTTTAATTTTATTTAGCTTCTCTCCTATTTCAAATATCTCTTTGTCATCATCATTGGAAAATGTTTTGCTCTGACTTAATATTTGAAGAGCACTCATCGCTAGACTGTCTTGCTTATCTCTTACTGCATACTTACTCTCATAATCATTTATCATTTGATTAATTTGCTTAGCAGCTTTCCTTAATATTTCCTCTTGATTTGTATCCACACTTAGAGGATACACCCTGTTACCAATATTTAATTTAATTTTTTGCATTATCCCATTAAATTTAAAATACAATTATCAATTTCATCAATCATTTTTCTTATTTTTTTCTTTGCTAATTTCTTATCAGATTGATTGTATATAATATTAGAAAACTTTAAAGAATCATATTTTTCTTTTAATTTTTTAATTTCATCTTCTTTGTTAAGCAGGCTAATCTTGACAGAATTTAAATCTTCCAAAATCTTATCATTATTTTTTTTTAACAAATCATAACTTTTTAAAAGCTGATTAATTTTATCATATAACTCGTCAACATTTTTTAATGTTTCTTTCATAATAAGCTACTATTACATAAATTTAAGTTTATATATAATTATAACCAATACTTTAATTAAAATCTATTTGAAAAATTTAATTTTAGTTTTTATCGTATTATTTTCTAATCTAATTTTTTCCCAGGAAAAAAGCACGAAGAAGCTTGAATCACCAATTGATTTTCCTATTCTTCTAAGTGGAAATTTTGGAGAGCTAAGGTCAAGTGGCTTTCATTCTGGTATTGATATAAAAACCAAAGGAAAAGAGGGAATTGATATAAGAGCTATTGACGCTGGTTATGTATCAAGAGTACAGGTTTCAACTAGCGGTTTTGGCAAGGTTGTTTACATTGATCATGGAAATAATTTAACAACAGTATATGCTCACCTAAGTAAGTTCAGTGATAAGATAGAAAAAATCATAAATAAGCTTCAGTATAAAATGAAAAAATACGAGGTTCGAAAGTTTTTTAGACCTGATGAATTAAAAATTGAAAAAAAGGAAATTATTGGTTTATCAGGTAATACAGGGAGTTCTTTTGGCCCTCATCTTCATTTTGAAATTAGAAAAACAAATGAAGAATTACCAATCAATCCATTATTCTACAACTTTGATGTAATTGACACAATTCGACCTTACTTAAAGAACTTTTTTTTATATGGAATTAAGAATGGTTTACTTAGAAAAAAACAACTTAAACTTTTAAAAATTAATGACAGTACATTTACAGCAAACACAATAAAAACTACAGATACTATTGGTTTCGGAGTAGTATCATATGATAGACAAAATAAAACCAATAATATTTTTGGTAATTATAAATACTCTCTATTCAAAAATGACTCGTTAAAGTTTGAATTAATTTTTGATTCATTTACTTTTTCAGAAAAACCATATCAAAAAAAATATATTGATAATGAATATTATGTGCTTAAAAAATCTAGAATTGTTAAATTATTTGGGGGCAAAAACAATAGTTTAAGTTTTGTGAAAGGAAAAAATGAAGGACTAATAATTAATAAAGGTGATAAACATAATATAACTGTAAAACTCAGTGATTACGATAATAACAATACCTATATAAATCTCAAAATAATTGGAGATAGTACTAATTTTAAATATGATAAACAAGTAGAAACGCCCTTCAATAAATTAATTGATTTTAATAAAAAGTATAATTTTTCATACAATGGTCACGAGCTGATTATTGAAAAAAATACTTTTGATAGAAAGTCAAAAATTTTACACAAATTTCAAAACGATACCTTATTTGCATACAATCCTTTTTTGATAGCATGGAAAAATTTTGAAATAAAATATCCAACTGATGGTTTGAATGATAGACAATATTTAGCCAGAATAAATTATGATGGTTCAAAAAACTTTGTTACCAATTCTATTAAAGATGGGTATTATCAGTTTAAAACTAAAACCACAGGAAAATTTTTTATTGATATTGATTCCTTACCACCAACAGTTATTAGAAACAAAAGAATTAATTATAAAAATCAAATTCAATATTACATAAATGACAAAGAAACTGGCATTAAAAATTACAGAGGAAAAATTAATGACCAGTGGGCATTATTTGAATATGAACCAAAATTGAAGAAAATATTTTTCAAAAACGACACACTGATTAAACCTAATAAGATCAATAAGGTAGAAATATATGTAGAAGATTTAGTTGGAAATTCAACAAGTGTGATTGATTCTTTATTGTTTTAATTTTCCTCAACAAAATTTTTTAAAAACTCAACAACATAATCGACTTCCTTTATTGTATTAAACTTTGAAAAAGAAAACCTTAAAGAGATTTTTTTCATATCATCTTCAGAAAGCATCTCAGATAATACGTGAGAAGGTTGAGAACTGCCAGATTGACAAGCACTACCAGATGAACAAGAAATTCCTGCTAAATCTAATTTGAAATTTAAAATTGTTTTTTTATCACTATTTATCGGCAAACATAAATTTAAAATTGCGTATGAAGATTCATTTATATTGTGTTTTCCATTTATCTTAGTTTCAGGAATTCTTTCCATAACTGTTTTGATAAAATGATCTTTTAATTCTTTTACTTTTTTTGAATCATTTTCTAAGTTTTCATAAGAAATATCAATCGCAGTTTTCAAACCAACAATGTTGTGTATACTTTCTGTTCCTCCCCTGTAACCTCTTTCTTGGGCGCCACCCTCAATAAGTGGTTTGACTGTTTGTCCATTTTTTATGTAAGCGAACCCTACACCTTTAGGTCCATGGAATTTATGAGCAGAACAAGTCATAAAATCGATATTAATCTTATCCAATTCGATATTGTAATGTCCAATGGTCTGAACAGTATCACTATGAAATAAAGCATTATTTGATTTACAAATTTTTCCAAATTCCTCTAAATCTATCATTGTTCCAGTCTCGTTGTTTATGTGCATTAAGCTAACTAAAGTCTTTTCATCAGAGTTTTCTAAATATTCTATTAGCTGCTGTTTATTTGGGACACCGTATTCATCGACATCTAAAAATAAAATAGTGGTTCCTCTTTCTTTTGCGATTGATTCAATTGAGTTTAAAACTGCCTTATGTTCAATTTTTGTGCTAATTATTCTTTCAATATTTTGAGCTATTACAACAGTTTTAATTATCATATTATTAGACTCAGTACCACCGGAAGTAAAAATAATTTCTTTGGGGTTGACATTAAATTTCTCAGCTATATTTTTTCTGGACAACTCTAAAATTGCTTTTGAGTTTCTTCCATGTGAGTGAGTTGATGAGGGGTTACCATAATTAACTTTCATAGCCTTCATCATTTCTGCAATCACTTTTTCAGAAATTTCAGTTGTAGCAGCATTATCAAAATATATTTTATTCATGGAAAATTCCTTTTCAAAGATATATGATTTTGATTAGTTTTATATAACCAATATGATCAATAAAATTTCAAGTAAAGAGAGTTCATTATTTAAATATGCAAAAAAGCTAATATCTAAATCTAATTTTAGAAAAAGAGAAAAGAAATTTATTGTAGAAGGCTTAAGAGAAATTCAGCATTGTAAAAATTCAAATTTTACTATTGATCAAATTTTTGTCCTTGAAGATAAATTGCAAAGCTTAAGTATCAAAGACTTAAAAGTAAATCTTATAACCCGTGAATTAATTGAGCAAATTATCTACAGGGAAAGTGAGGGAATTTTTGCAAT
>CACCIQ010000006.1 GCA_902546095.1 uncultured Bacteroidota bacterium | reverse complement strand
AATTTGGTTAGCACTGCTAAAAGAAGAATGCTTATTAACGGTGAAAAAGAAAGTTCGATAAGACTTTCAGACTTCAGTGGAATTATTCCTGCAATTAATGGTAAGATAGAGCTTGTATATGAGGGTGAAGAACAAGGAGCTGATCAGATATCATTTAATTTAATCAATGAGGGAGTTAAAACAATTTTTTTAAAATATTTTCCTGAAATCAGTAAACTTGAAAAACCCAATGAAGTAACGCCGTATGATGGCATTTTAAGTTGGTTTATAGAAAATAATAACGAGTTATTTATTGGTGATGATTTCACAAACTCTGAATATAGGAATGCTATTGATGCAATGAAGCCACTTGATAATTTAATTAAAAAGTATTGTAAAAATAATGATCGAGCTGATCATTATTTTATAAAAGAGGTATTGCTATGGGGATTATCTTCATTCAAAAAATTATCAAAAAATAGAATGCAGGATGGAATTGAATTTAAAGATTCATTGGGAACATATCTCAGAAATTTAAATTCTGATTAGATTAAAAAGAGCTACCAATTATAGCGCCAGCAACTTTAAGAAAGTATAGTTCGGATAGTTTCGCTTCATACATTGCAGTATTTCGAGAAAGTTTTGCGTTTAATAAATTGATTTGCGCTCTCCTAAATTCAATTGATGAAACTATACCGATATTATACTCTTCCAAATTTCTCAAAAAGTTATTCTCACTGGTTTGCAGACTTTTTTCTTGCACCTCTAGAATAAATAGATTATTTATATACGTCTCGTAGGCATTATTAAGTTCTTTTTGAAATATTAAGAATACTTTTTCTTTTTCAATTTTTGAATTTTCGAGTTTAATTTTTGCATTTTTATTAGCAGTTATTCTCTTACCAGAGTTAAAAATATTCCATGATAAATTTATGCCACCAGAAATTCCATCATATATATTTTTATTGAAGAATGCATATGGATTATCATTAATGCTTTCATTCCAATCATAAGATCCAACAAGACCAATGGTTGGAAGGTAAGTTGATTTAATTGATTTGAGTTCATAGTTTGAGATATCAACAGATTTATCATAAATTTTTAGCCTGGTATTATTTTCAGCTGCATTTTTATAAAACTCTGAGATTTTATCTTTTGAATTATAAATTACATTTCTATCTAAGTCATAATTAGAATTTAACTCCACGTTCATAATCAGGTTTAAGTCTCTATTGGCATTTGATAAATTTTTTATTGAGCTTAATAATTTTATACTATCTGTATTGACGTCAACCTCGGCATTTAAAACTTCTAATTTAGTGGATTGGCCAAATTCAAATTCTGTATTTTTTCTTTCAAGCCTTGTTTTTGATATTTCAAGTGAGGATTTAATAATTTCCTTCTCCTCAAAAAGTCGGCAAACTTCATAATAAACTGTAAATAATTGTAAGAGGGTATTTTCTATAACTTCTTTAACTTCAAGTTTGGATCTATTTGATAATTCTTTTGATTTTTTATAATTGAAATTTCTACCTGAATTATCAAGTAAAATGTAGTTTAAAGAAATATTTGAAAAACTATTTTCACTTTTCATATTATCAAGCTTTCCAGACAAATTATTAGGAGTTTCAATTTCAATATTTTGTTCACTTTTATTTATTCCAGCATTTGAGGATAAAATAGGTAGATAACCGCTATTTAAAAAGCTAGCATTATTTTTAAATATTTCATCTTGGTTTTCTACAATTTTAATATCAAGATTATTTTCTAAAGTTATTTTGACAGCATCATTCAGATTCAGTTTATGCTGTCCTAATACATAATTAGAGATAAGAATTAATGATACAATAGATATTTGAAATAATTTGTTCATTTTTTTCTATTTAATTCTACAACTGGTGACTCAACATCTCTTTTTTTAACAATTTTTCCAGAAAAAAGCCAAATCCCATTTACTTTAAATGAATTAGTTATAGATATCAATATTGGTAGAAGAATTAATGTTAAGAAAGTGGCATAAGCAATTCCATATGCAATTGAGATAGCCATCGGTTTTAAAAGCTGTGCTTGAAAACTTTTTTCTAAAATTATTGGCGCTAAACCAGCCATAGTAGTAATAGATGTGAGAAAGATTGCTCTAAACCTGGCCAGTCCAGCTTTAAAGATTGCGTTGTCAAACGACATACCTTCTTTTAAATTTGAGTTAAATTTTGAAATTAATACTAAGCCGTCGTTAACTAAAATACCTATTAATGCGATAATACCAAGTAGTGAGATTACATTCACAGGAAATCCATGTAAAAGATGACCCCATGCAACAGTTGTTAAACTAAATGGTATTAAAAGCAGCAGTAAAAATGGTTGACTGTAAGTTCTAAAAGTAAATCCAATAGTTGCAAAAATTAGAAATAATGCTAATGGAAATACTGTATATGCAGATTGTATTGTTTTATTTGCTTCTCTGTATTGTCCTTCAAAGGAAGCTGAAATTGATGGATATTGTTTTTGGATTTCGGGAATTACATTATTTTGAAGATTAAATACAATATCGGCTGCACTAAGATTAGGATCAATTAGATTAGCATTGATTTGAATCTCTCTTTTTCCATCTAAGTGGTTTATTGAAACATCACCTCTTTTGACTTCATATGTTGCAATTTCATTAAGAGGAACTCTGGACCCTGATGGAGTAAGAATTTTCATTTGTTCCATATTGTTTACATATGACCTTGTATTTTTATCATATCTCACCCAAACTTTTATCTCGTCATCACCTCTTTGAAACCTTTGTGCTTCTATGCCAAAAAAAGCAGATCTGATTTGGTACATAACCTTTGAAAAGTCTAATCCAGATAAATAAGCATTTTCTTTAAGTTTTACTTGAATTTCCTTAATACCTTCAGGATCATTATTTGAGACGTCTGTTAATAATGGGTTGCTCTTTAATTGATTTATTAACTCGTCTCTTGCGTTTTTTAGTTCATTGAGATTATTTGTTTCACTTATTAGTGAAATTGATACTGGGCTTCCACCAAAATTTGCAGCATCATTTAGAGTGAATCTTTCGGCTCCAATTATTTCTCCAGTTTTTTCTCTTATTAGACTTGCTAGCATAGATGCATTTACAGAGCTTGGTCGTTCCTCACTATCTAAAATATATATTTCTAAAGAAGCGGTTGATGACCCTCCAACATCACCAAAACCTTTGATCATTGACATGTTATCAGCGGAGAACCCAAGATTTTTATTAATATATTCTATTAAATTTCTATCATCATTTTGCATGTATTTCTCTTCTAACTCTTTTCCAGCTTCAATTGCTTTTTTCTCAACCATGCTAATAATAGAATCTGTAATTTTTTCATTAGTGCCCATTGGCATCTTCAAATCAACAGTTAAAATATCACTATCAACTACAGGGAAAAAATCAACTGGAATGATTCCTCCAATAACTGAGCTGACAGTAAGGTATAATGCAGCTACAAATCCTGATAGGCTAGCAAATCGATTTTGAAGGGCAAATTTCAAAGTAGGGCTGTATATCTTATCTCTTAACCAATCCATAATCTCAAAACCTTTAGCATTGAGTTTTTTCATATAATCAAAAAAGTTAAATTTATTTGATTTTGATTTTGATTTAACATTTTGCAAAGCCTTCGACTTAGAAAGGTGAGCAGGTAGTATTATAAGAGCCTCTACTAGTGAGACTGTGAGTGTTAAAATAACAATCAGGGCAACCTCTCCGAAAAAATCTCCCACATCACCATCAAGAACAATTAATGCTGAAAATGCAATTATTGTAGTCAATATTGCTGAAACTATTGCGGGCATTACTTCAATTGTGCCATCAATTGCTGCATCAGCTGGTGATTTTCCTTGTTCGTAATGTCGATATATATTTTCAGCTATTACAATACCATCATCAACCAAAATACCAATGACCACAATCATTCCAAACAAAGACATCAAATTAATGGTAATATCAAATTCACCTGCAAAGATTAGCATTCCCAAAAATGAAATTGGTATACTAAACGCAACCCAAAATGCTAGTCTTATATTTAGAAATAATGATAAAAAAATTAAAACTAAAAAAATACCAATTCCACCATTTTCTAAAAGAAGATTTGTTCTCTGCTTTAATGCAATAGAGTAGTCCTTTAAAACGGTTAATTTAAACCTTTGGTTTGTGGCATTAAACTCATCAATATAAGAATTGATAATTTTAGCAGAATCTAATAAATCCTCACTGTTAGTACTTGATGTAGATATTACAACAGCTGAATTATAGTCAACAAAGGTTGAAATAGGTGTTTCAGAAAACTGGTCACTTATCTTAGCTACATCACCTAACCTAACAATTTTACCTTTAAAATCTTTTTTTAAAACTAAATTTTGAAGTCCATTAGCATAATAATTTTTATTGTTAGCTCTTATTAAAAACTCTTCCTTGTTAGTTTTGATATTCCCTCCACTGACTAAAATATTTGAATTGCTAACGGCATTTACAATTTCTTGAAAACTCAGGTTGTAGGCTAATAGATTATTTTCATTTATAGAAATCTCTATTTCTTCATTTGGGAATCCAGAAAGTGTAATTTGTGAGATACCATCAATTCCCCTTAGGTCATCTTCAACATTTTTTGCCATATTTTTCAGTGACTTTAAATCAATATCTGCCCCACTAAGTGAAAATATTACAGTTGGTTGTTGCTCCTCAATTTTAGTAACAACCACAGGCTCTAATGCAATTGGGAAAGATGGTACTTTATCAACAGCATTTTTAATTTCAAATAACATTGCATCTATATCATAATTATCATCAGTTTCAATAATAATACTACCTGTATTTTCTCTCGATGTTGATGTCACTCTAATCACCCCAGGAATACCTTTTAGATTTTCTTCAATTTTAAGAATAACTCCTTCTTCAATTTCTTCAGGCGATGCCCCTGGATATGTGGCATTTATTGAAATAAATTTGGAATCAATAAGTGGAAAAAATGATGATTTTAATGAAATAATTCCAGCAATTCCAAAAACAACAAAAAACAGTATTAAAATATTTACTGCTTTTGGATAGGTTACAAAGTATCTGATTATTTTTCTCACTAATCAACAATTTTTACTTTCATACCATCATATACACCAGGAATATAATTTTTAAGAATTAACATTTCATTTTTTAAGCCTTTTACAATAACAGTTTCATCATCATAAAAAATAGGCTCAACATTTTGTATCCCAATGGTCATATCAGATTTTATGTAGTAAACGTAAGAATCATTGATTAATAATGATCTTGACAAAGAAAAACTTTCATCAATATTTCCGAGGGGAATACTAACTTCAGAGTACATTCCGTCTTTCAATTTTGAAGATTCAAACTCAATGAATAACCTTATTGATTGTGAGTCGTCATCAATTGAATTATTTATTCTGATTATTTTTCCTGTGTGATCTGTATTGTCATCGGATTTAAAGGAGACTTGTTTTCCCTCTTTTAATTTATTACCATATTTTGATGGAACAGCTACTTCTAGCTCAAAAAGATTCATGTTGATAAACGTTCCAATTTTTTGACCTGGAGATACTAATGATCCTTCTGTTGTGTATGATTCAATTAATGTACCCTCGAAAGGAGCAATTAATGTAAATTTCTTAAGTCTTTCTTCAAGATTTTTGACACTGTAATATAAAGCCTGTAACCCTTTACCAATCAGATAAAATTTTTCTTTGTCAGATTTAGGTTCAGGCATTTTTTTTGTGTTTGAGTTGACGCTAAAATTTTTAAAGTATAATTCCCAATTGGCATAATTTTCAGGAAAATCTAGTTTAATATCAGGTAAAACAGATGCAATCATATTTTGTAATTGACTTCTGCTTTGTTTAACAGTAGCTAAAAATTCTTGGGAATTAATATTTATTAACACTTCATTTTTGTTGTAATGCTGACCAACTTTGAAATCTTTTTTTGAATTGATAACAATTCCCTGAACTTGACTAAACAAATCAACCTTATATTTTGCTGACATTGTTCCATTTACCTTTACGGAAATTGCATTAGAAGCATTAAATGTTTTGATGGTTCTAACTGAATGTACGATGTTAGTATTTTTATTGTAGATCTCCTCATCTTTACTCATAATTAGTGTTGACAATAAGTAGGTAATGATAAGCACTGCAAATCCAGATAAAATTGATATTAACTTCCTATTCATACGACTTTATGTGGAGTGCAAATTTAATACCAAAAAAAAGATTGAATGTTAATTAATTTATATTTGTTTAGTATGATATTTCAAAAAGAGATATTACTTGAACCAAAAAAAAGAGGATTCCATTTAATTACTAATGATGTAATTAGTCACCTCCCTGATTCCTCTGGGATAGTCAATATTTTCATAAAACATACTTCAGCGAGTTTGACTATCAATGAAAATGCTGATCCTAGTGTTAGATTTGATTTTGAAACTCATTTTAACAAAATGGTTTCAGAAAATGAAAATTATTTTACACATACATCAGAAGGTCCTGATGACATGACATCACATATAAAAAGTAGTATTTTAGGATCATCAGTCTCATTTCCAATTAAACATGGAGAGCCTCAATTTGGAACATGGCAAGGAATTTATTTGTGTGAACACAGAAATAATGCCTCAGGTAGAAAAATATTCATTACCTTGATTGGCCATTAATTTATTATGAAAAATTATTGTATCACATGTATCTTATTTTTTATTACGTTTTTGTCTTACACTCAAACATTTGATCAGAGAATTGAAGATTTAATAAATGAAAATCTTGCTGAAACTATTGAACTAAGACATTGGTTTCATCAAAATGCAGAGTTAAGCAACAGAGAATTTAAAACTGCAGCTAGAATTGTAGAGGAACTTAAGAAAATTGGCTATGAACCATTGACTGGAATTGCTAAAACAGGTGTTGTAGCTATTCTGAACCCTGGAAAGCCTGGACCTGTTGTTGGACTTAGAGCAGATATTGATGCCTTACCCGTAAAGGAAAGAGCTGACATCCCATGGGCCTCAAAAATGAAAGGCGTTTACAATGGAGAGGAAGTACCAGTCATGCATGCATGTGGACATGACATGCATACAGCTATACTACTAGCTGCAGCTAAAATTTTATATGACATAAAAGATGAAATTCCTGGACAAGTTAAGTTTATTTTTCAACCTGCTGAGGAAGGTGCCCCACCAGGTGAGGAAGGAGGAGCTGAACTAATGGTGAAAGAGGGTGTACTAAAGAATCCTGATGTTGATGCCATTTTTGGTTTACATGTCTGGTCAGGACTTTATGCAGGGCAAGTATATCTTAGACCAGAGGGTATAATGGCAGCAGTTAATGAATTTAGAATAGATTTGAAAGGTGTTCAAACTCATGGATCTACTCCATGGACTGGAAAAGATCCAATTGTAACAGCAGCTCAAATTGTAAATTCACTACAAACAATAGTCAGTAGAAGTTTGCCCTTAACTGAAGCAGGAGCTGTTGTGACTATTGGAAGCATACATGGTGGAGTTAGAAGTAATATAATTCCCGAAGATTTATATATGCTCGGAACAATCAGAACTCTTGATAATGGAATGAAAGCTACCGTATTAAAAAGACTTGAAGAAATTGTTCATAATGTAGCAAAATCAAACAATATTGAATCTAAAATCACATATTTAGTTTCATATCCTATTACTTTTAATGATCCTTATTTATATGAGGAAATTCTACCGACTTTAGAAAGAGTTAATGGAAAAAGAAATGTTCATTTAATGAAAGCAATAACTGGTGCTGAGGACTTTTCATATTTTCAAGAAAAAGTTCCAGGTACTTATTTTTTTATTGGTGGTCAAAAACCAGGTGTTGATTTATCTAAAGTTGCTCCACATCACACGCCAGACTTTTATGTTGATGATTCAGCAATACCCACTGGAATCAGGTCAATGATAGGCTTGACTCTCGATTACATATACAACAACTAATTTGGCATAATTTTAGTTATTGTATCAATATGAAAAAATTATTATATACTCTATTTATCTTATTCATACAATTTTCATTTTCACAGCTAAATTTAGATTTAGAGAAAAGTAAAATTAAATGGACTGGTAAGAAAATTACTAATGCCTCACATTGGGGTTCATTATATTTTACTGAAGCTAATCTAGTTTTTGATGGTGAAGATTTAATTAAAGGTAAGTTTATTGTAGATATGAACTCTATGACAGTTGATGATATTCAGGGAAGGGGTAAAGAAAGATTAGAAAATCATTTGAGAGACGATGATTTTTTTGGAGTTTCAACTCACAAAGAAGCTATTCTAGAATTTAGTTCAAAATCACAACTGAAAGATGGTCAGTATCTTGTTAGTGGCCAACTAACCATTAAAGGAATTACAAACCCTATTGATTTTACAATAGAACCTAAAAATGATCATTACATTGCTAATCTGACATTTGATAGAACAAAGTACGATGTTACTTACAGATCGGGAAATTTTTTTGAAAATCTTGGTGACAGATTAATTTTAGACGAAGTTGAATTGGTAGTTGACCTTGTAAAATAAATTAATTTGAATTGTTTGGAGGAACTCTTCCCTCATAACTTTTTTCGAAGTAAAATCCTATCTCGTATAGCATTTGTTCACTGAATGATTTCCCAATAAAAGTAATCCCAGCTGGCTCATTTGATTTTCTAAGCCCAATAGGTATTGTTAAGCATGGATTGTGAGCAACAGCAGCATAACCGGCGTGGTAGTTATTTAATGATATAACTGCATCAAGGTTATATTTATCTATTGGGATATTGAAAAATTTGTTTCCCTCATTCATCAATCTAATTTTTAATTTATCAAATTCTGCTTTATTCATGGTGTCGTTAATAATTTTTTTGAAAATTCCTTGGCCATAAGGTGCTCTAACAACTGAGTCTTTATCGTTAAACTCAATTATGGATGAGATGTCCGAAACTTCTAATTTTTCATTTCCATAAACAGATAAATAACTTTTTAAATCTTTTCTCATGTCTTCATCTAGAATTTTAACAAAATTTGATAAATTAACTCTAGGAGTCTTTATTTCAATTGCAGTTAGATTGTTATCTTTAATATGGTCCACAGCTTTTTTGTACAATGAATCATTTTCATAAAAGTTTTTGTAGTAGCCAAGTCGAACTTTTGAACTATCAAAATTCAAAACCTTTTCAATGTCAATATCACGACTGTCCTTTGAGTAAATGTCCTCTGAATCATACCCATTAATTGCATTGTATACAATTATATTATCAATAATACTTCTTGTCATTGGGCCCGCAGTATCCAAAGTAGAGGAAATTGGTATAATCCCTGACCTACTCACATTACCAATTGTGGGTTTCATACCAACCAATGAGTTAGCAGAGGATGGTGAAAGTATTGATCCAGATGTTTCTGAGCCTAAAGAAACTGAAGATAAATTTGAAGCCGTAGCTACCCCACTCCCAGAGCTTGAACCTCCAGTATCAATAATTTTCCTTCCATAAGGATTTAAGGTTTGACCACCAAGTGATGTATAGCCATTTGGACAGCCTGAACAAAAATAATTTGCCCATTCACTCAGGTTTGTTTTTCCAAGAATTATCGCTCCTTCTCTTTTTAGTTTTTTTGTTATAAATGCATCTTCAGTGTAATTATCCTTTAGACTGTAAGCTCCTGCAGTTGTTGGCAGCGATTCAAAACCTATATTATCTTTAAGTAATATAGGAATACCAAAAATTGAGTAAATATTGTCGTTGCCCAATTTGTCTTTTTCCATTGCATCATTTAAAATATTTTTATTTAATGAGATAACAGAATTCAAAAAGGTTTCTTTGTTAAATTCTATTAAATATATTCTTGAAATATAAAATAGAGATAAATCGTAATAAGTAAATTTATTGTCAATAATCTGTTGCTGAATTTCTGGAATAGATTTTTCAATTATAAGGGGTTTCAGTTCATTATATTTACTTTTTAAAAATAAATTAATTTCTTTTTCATATCCTTTAATTAGTTCGTTTTTATCTGTGCTAATAGATTGAATTCTTTTGTATTGAAGTTTTTTAATTTTTGAATTGCTGTTTTCCTCAATTTCTTGTTTTTCGTCATAAGTTATCCATTGTTTAAGATTGGACTCACAACCAATAATTAATAGAACTATCAAATATGTTATCTGTTTTTTCATTTTATTTTATTTTCAATAATTTCTTCCATTTTCATTCCTCTCGAGCCTTTTATTAGAACATATGATTCAGAAATTTCATCACTACTATTATAAAACTCTTCCTTAGTTCTGTAGAAATAGAATGATTCATTTGTAGATTTTACCTTAAAAAAATCTTCGCCGATAAAATAACAGCTCTTAATATTTTTCTTCGATAATAATTCAACAATCTTTTTGTGCTCATCATATGATTTTTTGCCTAATTCAAACATGTCACCTAGAATTACAGCTTTTGATTTTTGTATGTTGGAAAATGACTCAATAGCATTAACAACACTAGTTGGATTTGCGTTGTATGCATCCAGAATTATTTCTTTTCCATTAATATCTATTACCTGAGATCTATTGTTCTTTAGTTCAAATGAACTTAGGGCATCCTGAATTTTACTTGAATCTATCCCAAAGTGAAGGCCGATAGTAATTGCAGCACAAATATTTGAATAATTATAATCACCGTAAATATTAGAACGATATTTAATATCTCTATTTTTAACAGATATTTTCTTGCCAGAAATTAATTCAAATTTATAGTCTCCATCATCCTCAGATGCAAAAGAAATATTTTTTTGATTTCGAAATTTTTTTTGTTGTTTGTCATCAAAATTTAATATAAGTGTTTTATTATTTTCAATAATCCAGTTATATAATTCCGTTTTAGCTTTTATAACACCTTTAATATCAATAAACCCCTCCAAGTGGGCCTTTCCAAAATTTGTAATATATCCATAGTCAGGCATTGCTATTTTGGTCAAAAAATCAATTTCACCAAAATTATTTGCACCCAGCTCAATTACAGAATACTCTGTATCATCTTTAATTTGTAATAAGCTGAGTGGAACACCAATGTGATTGTTGTAATTACCATTAGTTGAAATTGTTTTAAAATTTGAACTTAAAACACAATCGATTAACTCTTTAGTTGTTGTTTTTCCATTACTTCCTGTTAATGCAACAACAGTTGAGTTAGTTTTTATCCGGTGAAAAGTTGAAAGTTTTTGTAAAGTTTCTAGTGAATCCTTTACTATTAAACTTTTACTATAATCTATATCTAAAGAATTTGAATCAACAACTGCAAACCTTGCACCTTTATTTAATGCTTCTTGAGCAAACTGATTGCCATCAAAATTATCTCCTTTAATGCCAAAAAATATTGATCCATTTCTAATAGATCTGGAATCAATGTCAACAATCGAATTGCATTCTAAAAACTTATTATGTAAGTCTTTGATATCCATTATTTAAATATAATGAGATTAGTTAAAAATAAATTAAGAATATTTTTATCTTTTTTTAGGCTTGGTTACATTTCTTGATTCTCCAAGATAAGACATTGCACATCTAAAGCCAATATAGTTTGTAGTCATATATTCAGGAAAGAATCTTCTTTGTGCTGGATCTAAATAATATGCCCTATCGAGCCATGAACCGCCCTTATATACCCTAGAATCGTTGCTAATTAAGGTAGATCTAAATTCACTCGGATCGGATTGATCATCAGAGGGAGAACTGTACATATCTTCATCCTGATCTTGTCCCATGAAAAAGAACCTTGATGATTCAGAGTCACCATCATTAAAATCTCGGTTGTCTGATTTTGAATAATTTGTTCTTAGAAGATCATCAGCTTCTAGGTTTTCTTGAACCAATTCTCCAGGCAAACTTTTGAAATTGATTTTTCCATTTGGGAGTCTTTCAATCTGGTCACTTAAGTTTTCAGTATTGACTGCAGTGACTCGTCCATTTTCATCAATAACGGGTTTTGTATATAAATTTCCTCTATAATAATTAAAATCATTGGCCTCTTCATCAATTATTGGTCTGTAAACATCTGCAACCCATTCTGCAACATTCCCACCCATTCCATATAATCCAAAGCTATTAGGAGGGTAAGATCTTACAGAAGTTGTTATACCAGATCCAGTCTCAGACCAACCTGCTATTCCTCCATAATCACCCTTACCAAGCTTATAGTTTGCTAACTGATCACCTAATGTTTTTTTTCTTTGTGATCTTGTATATTCACCTTCCCACGGAAATTTCTTTTTTCCTCTGTATAGATTGGCATTTCTAAGTTCATCCAAGCCTAAGGCAGCATATTCCCACTCAGTTTCAGTCGGTAATCTGTATGAAGGTAAAAGAATTCCATCTTCAATTCCTGCAAAATCATATCCCTCTTCACCCTCTACATTAGCCTTTTCACCTATCAATTCATCAATATTATCTCCTAATGAATTTTCTGGATCTAGCAGGTATCTACTAGTATTAAAGTTTAGTTTTGAATTTGGGTTCAAAATAGAATCTCTATTCAAAAATCCTTTTTCAGCTAGAATTCTGACGTTAACTCTTTGAGTTCTCCATTTCGCATAATTCGTAGCTTGTTTCCAGCTTACTCCTACAACAGGGTGATTTTGAAAAGCAGGGTGCCTTAAATAGTTATTAACCATATCCTCATTGAAACCTAATGGATTTCTCCAAACCAGGGTGTCAGGAAGTGCAGCATTGTATATTTCTCTTAACTGTTCATCATTACCATACATACTTTTTAACCAAAACAAGTATTCAATATACATTGCATTAGTCACTTCAGTTTCGTCCATGAAAAAAGATCTAACATACTGTTGCGTAGGAGTATTATTCCAATCATGCATGACATTATCCTTAGTATTCCCTTTTACAAAAGTTCCTCCTTGAATAAACATCATGCCCGGGGCATTGATTTGACCTTTGTACTTGGTATTTATTTTAAAACCACCTTCAGCAGAATTAATTTTCCAACCAGTTGCCTGAGATACGTTTTTACCAGACTTGTAGCTATTTCTGTTACAAGAAATTAAAAAAGTAATTGAGAATATGAGAAGATAAAGGGCAGTTTTTTTCATAAATCGATTGTAAATATATGAAGATTACTTATTCTTTTACAAATAACAAATAAAATTACATACCAATTACTATTAAACATTTTACATACAACTACAATAAATATGCCTTAAATTATTTGATTATCCGTACAAAAAAAGAAAACGATTTTGTATATTAAAATTGAATAATAAAAAATAAGTTTTATATTCATAAATAATAAAACAACAACAACTAAATTACTACGATTGTAGTAGATTAGTAAATAAGAATACTGAACAAAATTTATTATGAAATATATTCTATTGATATTAGTTTCTCTTGTTGGTTTTAGCCAAGAAGTGATCGTTTCGTCTGGTAATTCAAATAAAAATAATGATTTGAACATAGATTACTCTGTTGGTCAAATCTTTTTAGAAGCAACTCCAAACTCAGATTATACAGGCGTTCGAGTGTACTATAAAGAGGGAGTACATCAAGCTTATTTTGTTGACTCAGGAGTTAGACAATTGCATTTTGATGTAGCCACAAAAGTGTTTCCAAATCCTACCAAGGACATTTTTAACATACAATTGGATTTAGATGCAAGTGATTTTGTAGGTCTTTCATATTCAATTCATTCCTCTCAAGGTCAATTAATAACGACTGGACAGGTCGATTCTAATCCGGTTTCTATTGATATTTCATCACTTTCAAGTGGTGTATATTTTGTTTACTTATACAGCAACTTGAATGAAACAAAACTTATTAAAATAATTAAAAATTAAAATTAAAATGAAAAAATCTTTTTTACTTACCATTTTTGCATTGTTAATATCTACCATTATATATTCTCAAGTTCCGCAAGAATTCTCATATCAAAGTGTTATTAGAGATAATACAGGAAAACTTGTAATAAATCAACAGGTAACTGTTGATATTAAAATTATGAGTTCTACAGGAACTGTTTACAGCGAAAATCATTCTGTAGTCTCGAGTTCTAATGGATTAGTTAGCGTTGATGTTGGATCAAAAAATGCTACCTCATTTTCAAGTATTGATTGGGGTAGCTCATCTCATTCTATGGAGGTAACAATCACTACTGCGAAGGGACTGACAATTTCCACCGAAAGTAAATTACTCAGTGTTCCTTATGCATTATTTGCAGGTGATGTATCCACAAGTGCGGTTGGATCACAAGGCCCAAAAGGTGATAAAGGCGACAAAGGGGATAAAGGAGATAAGGGTGATAAAGGAGATAAGGGTGAGGATGGAGCAGCTGGAGCAGCTGGAGCAGCTGGAGCAGCTGGAGCAGCTGGAGCAGCTGGTAAAGGTTTTACAGGTGGTTCATATGATTCATCAACTGGAAAAGTAACATTTACAAGCGATGATAACTTAGGTTTTGTCACTGGTGATTTAAGGGGAGCTAAAGGAGATAAAGGTGACCAAGGAGAAAAAGGTGAACAAGGTACACCAGGATCGGCTGCAAATATAACAACCGGAAGTATTACAAGTGACTTTATTCTTGATGGTGGTGTAGGAACTGTTGATATTGCTGATAATGCTGTTACAATCGCAAAATTATCAGTCACAAGCGATGGTACAGCTGGTCAGGTCCTTTCAACTGATGGTTCAGGTACATTGACTTTTGTCGATAACACTGCAGGTGCAACTGGTGCAACTGGTGCAACTGGTAAAGGTTTTACAGGTGGTTCATATGATTCATCAACTGGAAAAGTAACATTTACAAGCGATGATAACTTAGGTTTTGTCACTGGTGATTTAAGGGGAGCTAAAGGAGATAAAGGTGAAGATGGAACAGATGGTGCAGCTGGTTCGGATGCAACAGTAACTGCTGGTACAGGTGTAACGGTCACTAATGGTGAAGTCTCAATCGGTCAAGCAGTTGCGACAACCAGTGATGTAACATTTGCTTCTGCAACTATTTCAGGAGATGTAACAGTTTCAGATGGAACAAATGATTTGGATGTTGCATCACATGATGGTACTAATGGATTAAAATTGGGAGGAGTATTAGTTGAGGCAACTGCTGCGCAGTTAAATTTGTTAGCTACATATTCAGACAATGATGGTGCAATTGCAGCTCAGTTAAGTGAGCTTGATGATGTTTATATTAAAAATAATTCTGTTCACCTAGGTAATGGTGTTATTTCAGGTTTTGTAGAGGCTGGAAACAACAAAGCTACTTCAAATATAGGTGTTGGTAGAACTGCGCTTGAGGCTTTAACAACGGGCGATTATAATGTAGCAATAGGTCAGAATGCTGCACTTGGAATAACTACAGGAAGTAATAATATAGCTATAGGATGGAATGCTTTAAAAACCTCAGCAGCAGGTTTATATAATCTAGCAATAGGAAGTAAAGCATTGGAAACTTCAGCAACTGGTGGAAGCAATACTGCAGTTGGTTATTTAGCTCTTTCCGTGAATAATAAAGATACAAGTGTAAATAATAACTCCGGAACGAACAATACTGCAATTGGAAGAGAATCTCAAAGATTAAATGAATCGGGTTATTACAATACAACCCTTGGTTCCCTCTCTGGTGCATATATGAAATCTGGTCACAGTAATGTTGCAATTGGTTATATGGCATTGAGAGGAGCATCCTCAAATGGTACAGCAAATAATGCAACAGCCAATAATCATGCTGATTCTAATGTAGCAATTGGTTTTGATGCTATGAAAGGAGCAAAAGGAGCAAAAGAAAATGTTGCGATAGGTTATAAAGCTGCTGATGCAATGGGAGAAGGAAATTATAATGCTGTTGTGGGTAAAAATGCTGGAGGAGCTTTGACATCAGGAAGTTGGAATGTCGCTTTGGGATATAATGCAGGTGATCTTATAGGAGGGGGTAATAATAATACAATTATTGGAGCTGGTGCTGACGCTAACGCTGCTGGCGGTTCTCATAGAATTGCTATTGGTAGATCAGCAATTGCAACAGCAAATAATACTGCACAAATTGGAGCAGCCTCAGGAAATTCAGAAATAAACACATTGATTGTTGGTGATGGTACAAATGCCACTGTTACTGCTCAAGGTTTTACTGGCTCCGATATGAGATTAAAACAAGCTATTGCTCCTCTAAGTAATAGATTTGGTCTTTCTTTTATTAATCAATTAAATCCAGTTACTTATAACTGGATTGATGGCGGTAGAGCTGATATGGGCTTAATTGCTCAAGAAGTAGAATCTTTGGAGGTTGGTTCTTTATTTTTGATAAGTTCTTTTAAGAATCATAATTCGGAGGAGGTTAAAACTCTAAGTTATCCTAAATTAGTTGTCCCATTAATCAAGGCTGTTCAAGAATTATCAGCTGAAATTGATAGATTGAAAAAAGAGATAACTGAATTAAAAAAAGAAAGCCTAAAACAATAGGTATTTTATTAACTTAAAAAATTATAATGATTAAAAAAATATTATTTTTTGTATTAGTTTTTTCAGTTCTTGATAGTTACTCTCAAGAAAGAAGGGTAATTACAACAGCAGTCCCATTTCTTTTAATATCATCCGATGCAAGAGCATCTGGAATTGGTGAGCAGGGAGTTGCGACATCTGTTGATAATTTTTCTCAGCACTGGAATCCCTCTAAGTATGTTTTTTCAAATAATAAATCTGGAATTGCATTTAGTTATACTCCTTACTTAAGCAAATTAGTAAATGATATTTTTTTAGCAAACGTTTCTTATTATAACAATATAAATGAAAGATCATCTTGGAGTGCTAGTTTAAAATATTTTAGTCTCGGAGATATTGATATTTTACAGAATCCATTAGATATACCAATTATTGAAAATCCAAATGAATTTACCCTGGATGCTTCATATTCTCTTAAATTATCTGAAAATTTTGCAATGGGTGTTTCTGGTCGTTTTTTAATGTCAGATGTAAAACTACAAACGCTTGATTCTGAAACTGAAGCTGCAAACTCAGTGGCTGTGGATATTTTTGGATATTATCAATCTGAAAAGAATTCTTATAGAAATTATGATGGAATTTTAAGATTAGGTTTTAATATTTCTAATATTGGACCAAAAATGAAATACTCCAAAGCTAATGGAGGCACTGAAAGTTACATTCCAACAAATATGAGGTTTGGCTCTGGTTTTGAATTTATTTTTGATAGTAATAATAGTTTAGCTGTTACACTTGAGGTTAATAAATTACTTGTCCCTTCACCCAGTGAGGAGGTTTTCAATTCTAACGGAGACCTTGTCGCATATCGTCAACCCGATGTAGGATTCTTACAAGGAATCTTCAAGTCTTTTGGTGATGCTCCTGATGGATTTTCGGAGGAATTAAAAGAGTTAACATACAGCTTAGGTTTAGAATACTCATTTAATGAATCATTCTTTTTAAGATCTGGATATTTTAGTGAACATGAATTAAAGGGTTCCAGGAAATTTATAACAATTGGAACAGGATTTAATACTGCAAGAGATTTAAATATTGATCTGTCATATTTAATTTCAACTTCAGATGTTATCAGCCCTCTTGAAAATACACTAAGATTATCTTTAGGATTTAACTTTTAGTAACTGATTTAAAAACTCATTAATTCTTACTGTTTTTAGATACAATTGTCTTAAAAATTTCAGTTATCTTTGCAGAGAATTATGAACCCCATTACAAAAGAAACTTATTTAAATTGGTATGAAGACATGCTTTTTTGGAGGAAGTTTGAAGATAAATTAGCAGCAGTATACATTCAGCAAAAAGTTAGGGGATTTCTTCATTTATACAATGGACAAGAAGCTGTACTTGCGGGGGCTCTTCATGTTATGAATATGGATAAAGACAGAATGATAACTGCTTACAGGAATCATGTGATGCCTATAGGTATGGGAGTTGATCCTAAAAAAGTCATGGCTGAGCTTTATGGAAAAGCAACTGGAACATCAATGGGATTGGGTGGATCAATGCATATTTTTTCAAAAGAACATCGTTTTCATGGAGGGCATGGTATAGTTGGTGGACAAATTCCTTTGGGAGCTGGAATGGCTTTCGGAGATAAATATTATGATAGAGGAGCTGTAACGCTCTGTTTTATGGGTGATGGTGCTGTTAGACAGGGATCATTTCATGAAACTCTTAACTTAGCAATGCTATGGAGCTTGCCAGTAGTATTTGTTGTTGAAAATAATGGTTATGCAATGGGGACGTCAGTTAAAAGAACATCTAATCACACTGATATTTGGAAACTTGGCTTAGGATATGAGATGCCATGTGGTCCAGTTGATGGAATGAATCCAGTTAAAGTTGCTGAAGCTTTAGATGAGGCTATTGAAAGAGCGAGATCAAATAAAGGTCCAACACTTCTTGAGATGAAAACATATCGTTACAGAGGTCATTCTATGTCAGATGCACAAAAGTATAGAACTAAAGAGGAAGTTGAGGAGTATAGAAAAATTGATCCAATTACTCAGGTAAAAGAAATTATTTTTCAAAATAATTATGCATCTCCAGATGAAATTTTAGCAATTGATGCCAGAGTTAAACAAAAAGTTAGTGAGTGTGAAAAGTTTGCTGATGAATCACCATATCCCAAAAAAAATGTCATGTACGATTCTGTATATGAACAACAAGATTATCCATTTCTAAAACATAAACCAGAATAAATGGCTGAAGTTATTAAAATGCCAAGGTTGAGTGATACCATGGAGGAAGGTACAATATCATCATGGTTAAAAAATGTTGGTGATGATATTTCTGAAGGGGATATTTTAGCCGAAATTGAAACTGACAAAGCTACAATGGAATTCGAATCATTTTACAGCGGCAAACTTGTTCACATTGGTGTAAATGAGGGTGAAACTGTAAAAGTAGATGATTTAATTGCCATAATATCTGATGGTGATGTAGATGTAAACCAATTATTGACTGATTATGGAAACGCTGACAATGTTGAACCAAGCAGTGATAAAAATCCTCCAACTGAGACTACAGTAAATGAAAATGATTCAAATGAAGTTTCAAATAATTTAGAAGTTCATAGTGACATTGATAATTCGAGTGCTAGAATAATTGCATCACCTCTAGCCAAGAAGATTGCAGCTGAAAAGAATATTGATTTATCTACAATAAAGGGATCAGGTGACAATGGAAGGATTGTAAAAGGTGATCTAGATAATATCCAATTAGATAGTGTTATCGATAAAGAAATTATACCTGAACCTAGTGAGGAAATTCAACCAGTACCTACTATCAAGAAGCTTATTAAAGGCGAGGAGTCTTACGAAGATGTTAAAAATTCTTCAATGAGAAATGCAATTGCTAAAAGATTAAGTCAATCTAAGTTTTCCGCCCCACACTACTATCTTTCTGTTGAATTCAATATGGACAATGCTATTGCTTTTAGAGAACAATATAATTCCATCCCTGATACTAAAATTTCATTTAATGACATAGTTATTAAAGCATGTGCAGCAGCATTAAAGAGACATCCACAAGTCAACTCACAATGGTTGGAAGATTCAATTAGACTTAACCATCATGTTCATATTGGAGTTGCAGTTGGAGTTGAGGATGGTCTTGTTGTTCCAGTAATTAAATTTGCAGATCAGGAGACTTTACATTCAATCAATAGCAAGGTCAGGGACTATGCAGTGAGAGCAAAATCAAAAAAATTGAGACCCGATGAGATTGAAGGAAGCACTTTTACTGTTTCTAATTTAGGAATGTTCGGAATTCAAGAATTTACTTCAATAATTAATCACCCTAATTCTGCAATTTTATCTGTTGGAGCAATAAATAAGAAACCTGTTGTTATTAACGATAAAATTGTTGTCAGTAATACAATGAAGTTAACACTAGCCTGCGATCATAGATCGGTAGATGGTGTAACAGGTTCATTATTTTTAGAGACTTTGAAAGGATTCATTGAAAATCCTGTAACTATACTAGTTTAATGAAAAATATTATAATAACAGGAACAAGCTCAGGAATAGGATTTGAGTTAGTAAAAATATATTCTAAAAATGGATATAATGTAATTTCATTGTCAAGATCTGATCTGCCTGCAAAAGGACTTGTTGGGGTAGAGCATATGAATTTTGATATATCAAAGAAGGAGAGTTTGGTAAACCTTGTCAATTTGATTAAAAATAAATATAAAAAGATTGACATTTTAGTTAATAATGCTGGGAAACTTATTAATAAGTCATTCAAAGATTTAAGTAAAGACGATTTATATGATATTTATGATGTGAATGTTTTTGGAGTTGTTTCATTAATTCAATGTTTACTGCCATTTTTTAAAAAAGATTCTCATGTAGTTAATATTAGCAGCATAGGTGGAATCTCTGGAAGTTCTAAATTTCCTGGTTTGACTGCTTACTCCTCAAGTAAAGGAGCATTAAATATTCTCACTGAGGTTTTGGCTGAAGAATTTAAAGAATCAGGTCCCAAATTTAATTCACTATCATTAGGATCAGTTAATACTCCCATGCTAAATAAAGCGTTTCCTGGTTATAAAGCTCAAGTTAATCCAAATGAAATGGCTTCATTTATTTTTGACTTTGCAAATAATTCATCAAAAGTATTAAATGGAAAAGTTATTCCAGTTTCATCGTCTAATCCATGAATCATTTTATAGATAAGATACCTGAAATGGTAGTTGATTATGTTAAAAGTATAACTGAACATAAGAAATTAAATATAAAGGTTGTAAAACCTAGAAAAACTAAGCACGGAGATTTTCGAGAAATAAATAGTAACTACACAATTACCATAAATGATACTAACAATAAGTATAGATTTTTAATGATATTGATTCACGAGATCGCACATTTCAATGTTTTAAAGAAAAACATTAAAGAGAAACCTCACGGACACTACTGGAAAAATGAATTAAAAAAATTAGCTAAACCAATTTTAAACAATAAAGTTTTTCCAGTTGATCTCTTGAAATTATTAAAAACTCATATGTCTAATCCAAAGTCATCATTTTCCTATGACAGTGATCTTGTGAAAGAGTTAAATAAATATGACTCAAATACACATTATACATATTTAGATGAAATTAATGATGGATTAAAATTTAAATATGAAAACAATAAAATTTATCAAAAAATTAAAAAAATAAGAAAAAGGTATCTTTGTGTAGATATGGAAGACAGAAGAAAATATTTATTTCTTCCCCATGCTAAAGTTCAAGTTTTATGAAAAAAATTGCTATAAGTGGATATTTTGATCCCATTCATGTGGGGCACATTGAATATATTAATAATGCCAAAAAGTTGGGTGATTGGCTAGTTGTGATAGTAAATAACAATAACCAATGCGCTCTAAAAAAAGGAAAATATTTTATGGATGAGAAGGACAGGGTTTTAATTGTTAAGAATATTAAAGCTGTGGATGAAGTTTTTCTTTCAATTGATGAAGATAAAACTGTTTGTAAATCATTGAAAAAAGTAAATCCAGATGTTTTTGCCAATGGAGGAGATAGAAAAAACTATGAAATCCCAGAATCAAAAGTTTGTAAAGAAAATAATATTCAAATTATTGATGGTTTGGGAGATAAAATTAGGAGTTCATCTGACTTAACTGGTTTAAAAGAAATTAAATAAATATTGGAAACAAAATTTGATTTTAACGAAAGTTCAGAGCAACCTGATATAAAAAAAAATGCAGAGGGTTTATTGACTGGAATTATAATTTTTTTAAAAAGTGTTCTAAGCTTTCATAAAGATGTAGATAAAAACTCTACAGTAAATGCAATTAAGGCAGATATATCTATGAAAGGAACAACTGCTTGGATACTTATTTGTTCAATTTTAATTGCATCAGTTGGTTTAAATGCGAACTCAACACCAGTAGTAATTGGTGCCATGTTAATTTCACCACTGTTAGGACCCATTCTTGGGCTTGGATTTTCTATAGCAACAAATGATATTGAAACACTGAAAAACTCCTCTATAAACTTTATAGTTATGGTTGTCTTAAGTGTTGCTACATCATATTTATTTTTTTTAATCTTTCCTAAAGGTGAAGAGATATCAGAATTATTGTCTAGAACTAAACCAGATTTAAGAGATGTTTTAATTGCTTTTTTTGGAGGCCTAGCTCTTATAATAGCTAAAACAAAAAAAGAAAATATTAGTTCAGCCATTTTTGGTGTAGCAATAGCTACGGCCTTGATGCCTCCATTGTGTACAGTTGGTTTTGGTTTAGCTGAAAAAAATATGGATTATGCAGGCGGAGCAATCTTCCTTTTTGTAATTAACAGTATTTATATCATAATCGCAACATATATTGTTCTAAAGATTTTAAGATTTCCTTTAGTTAATTATGCAAATTCGTCCAGAAGAACTTTTATAAATAGAATTGTAACAGTTATTTCAATTCTAATATTGATCCCAGCTTTTATTAAATTTAATGATGTTTTAAAAGAAAGTTCTTTCAATTCTCAAAGCAAAGATTTTTTAAATAATGAATTAGTTGGACTACCAAATTTTGAATATTTAGTTAGGAGGGCTGAAATTGATTATAATGATGGAGATTCAAAAATTTCAATAAATACATTCGGACAAAAGCCGCTTAATGAAGAGATAATATCATTTTTAAATAAAAAAATCAAAAATTACAGTTCACTTGAAAATACAATTCTTGAGTTTAACCAGGAAAAATCAAACTCAACTAACTCAAATGAATTTATTAAGGAACTTCGTTTTAGAGATTCCCTAGAATTGGTTTCTAGATCAAATGAAATAAATAAATTGAACCAAAAGTTAAATGATTTAGAAAGTTTAAGCAAGGAAAAATTAATTTTTGAGTCATTAGCAAAAGAAATTAAAGTTATATATCCTGATTTGAATCAATTTGAGGTTTTTGAAACAATTAAAACTGATTTCAATCAAATAGATACCGTACTGGTTTTCAATTTGATATGGAATGATGAATTAGAAAATCAAGAGAAACTAAAACTAAACGAAAATGTAAGAAGTTGGTTGAAGTTTCAGCTTGAAAATGATGTTTTTGAAATTAGAAGCAATTCCGAATAAGGTTATTTTTTGAGTTTTTTTAATAATTCAGAGGAATAAACAAAATCCTCTACTTCATCATTTCCAGAATTTAAAATTTCTTTATTCGTACCCTGCCATATTTTATATCCTTCTTTTAGAAAAACAATATTTTCACCAATTTCAATTACTGAATTCATATCATGTGAATTAATTATTGTTGTTATATTATACTCTTTAGTTATTTCTTGGATGAGTTGATCTATAACTATTGCTGTTTTTGGATCTAGTCCTGAATTAGGTTCATCACAAAAAAGATATTTGGGATTCATTACAATCGCCCTAGCAATTGCAACTCTTTTTTGCATACCACCTGATAACTCAGATGGTAATTTTTTAATTGCATCCTTTAAATTAACTCTTTCAATAACTTTCATAGCTTTTTCATTTTTTTCTTCTTCCTGAATTGTTGTGAGCATATCGAGTGGAAACCTTACATTTTCAAGAACATTCATTGAATCAAATAAAGCACTTCCCTGAAAAACCATGCCCATTTTTCTACTTATTTCTAGCTTATCATCATGATTCATATTTTTTGAGCTAATGCCATCATATATTATTTCTCCAGAGTCAACATCGTACAAACCCAAAAGACATTTTAATAAAACAGTCTTTCCTGATCCGCTTTGTCCAATAATAAGATTTGTTTGTCCTCTATTAAAGGCCGTATCGATTTCCTTTAATATATCAGAATTGTCAAATGATTTATAAATATTTTTTACTTGAATCATTATGAAAGTAATAGTTGAGTTACAATGTAATTTAAAATTATTATAATTATTGAGGTCCAGTAAAACGATTTTGTACTTGCTTTTCCAACATCAAGAGCACCACCATTCATATAATATCCATGAAATGAGGGCACAGTAGCTAAAATAAAAGCAAAAACTAATGTTTTAATATATGAGTATGTTATGTGGTATGAATCAAAATCCATCTGAATTCCCTGAACATATGCCTCACTTGGAACTCCTGTTAATGTCATAGCTAATAGGCCTCCAATAATTCCTAAGAACATTGAAATTGTAATTACAAAAGGATAAAGAAGCATGGCAATTATTTTAGGAAAAACTAAATAATTTAATGAATTTATACCCATAACTTCAAGAGCATCAATTTGTTCTGTTACTCGCATTGTTCCAATACTTGAAGTTATGTATGATCCAACTTTACCAGCCATAATTATTGAGATAAATGTTGGAGCAAATTCTAAAATAACTGATTGTCGAGTAGCAAATCCTATCAAGGTTTTTGATAGTAAAGGATTCTCTAAATTTAAGGCCATTTGGATGGACACAACACCACCAATAAAAAATGATAAAATTGAAACAATTTGAATGGAATCAAGGACTAAGTCATTAATTTCCTTGAATATTTGTTTATATAGGATTTCCTTCTTACATGTTTTTGTGAAAGAAATTTTTATCATTAAAAAATACTTTCCTATATCATGTAAAAAATTCATTTTATAGTTGATAAGTTAATGCATTGATGTTCATTCCAGCTCCAACGCTTGCAAACAAAATAACATCTCCTTTTTTCAAATTATGACCCTTGAACTTAGTTTTTAAAACTTCATCATATAATGTTGGAATTGTCGCTACAGATGAATTTCCATAAATATCAACACTTATAGGCATTATGTTTTCTGGAATTTCTTTGTTGAATTGCTTATAAAAATATTTGAGAACTGCCTCATCTAACTTTTCATTGGCTTGGTGAAGAAATATTTTTTTAATATCATCAATATTTTTTCCACTATCCTCTAAACATTTCTTTAAAGCGCCAGGAATATTAGATATGGCAAATTCATATACTTTTCTGCCATTCATTTTAATATGTTTAACAGACTTAGTGTTTTTTGGATTATAAGAAGTTTCACAAAATAAATACAAAGCCTCTTTTCCTGCTTTAGTAATTGTTTTGTGTGATAAAATTCCGCCAGGCTCTAAATTTTCCTCAATAATTGTTGCACCTGCACCATCTGCAAAAATCATTGAGTCACGATCTGATTCATCAATTGTTCGAGATAGGGTATCTGCCCCAATAACCAAACATCTTTTGGCCATTTTGGATTTTATAAAAGCACTAGCTTGAATTACACCCTCAATCCATCCAGGGCAACCAAAAATTATATCATAGGCAACACAATTTTCATTTAAAATATCTAGTTTATGTTTTACCATGGTGGCAACTGAGGGAAGTGCAATATATTGATTGGTTCCATATTCAATATCACCAAAATTATGTGCTACAATTATGTAGTCTATTGTTTCTTTATCAATGCCAGCATCTTTAATTGCATTTTGAGCTGCAAAGGTTGCTAAATCAGATGTTTTATGTTCCTTATTAGCATATCTTCTTTCCTTAATTCCGGTTATTGTTTGAAACTTTTCAATAATTTCATCATTTGAGTTTGGATATTCATTACCATCTTTATCAAAAAACAATTTATCACTAAATGAGTTATTATCAACTTTATTTTTTGGTATGAATGAACCAGTACCTGAAATATGGATTGGCATAAATAATTTTTAATCAAAAATAGGAATTAATTAGGACTCAATATAATCTTCTATAGGAGCACATGTACATATTAGGTTCCTGTCTCCAAAAGCTTCATCAATCCTAGTAACAGATGGCCAAAATTTATTATTTATTAAATAGGGAATTGGATAAGCAGCTTGCTCTCTAGAATAATTTAATTCCCAATTATCATTTGTTAATGTTTCCAATGTATGTGGTGAGTTTTTTAGAACATTATATTCATCATCTTTGCTACATGTTAATATTTCGCTTTTTATTGAAATTAAAGCATCACAAAACCTATCAATTTCTTCAAGGCTTTCACTTTCAGTTGGTTCAATCATCATTGTACCTGGCACAGGAAATGAAACTGTTGGTGCATGAAAACCGTAATCAATCAATCTTTTTGCAATGTCCATCACATCAATTCCAAAATCTTCTTTATAATCTCTGCAATCGATGATTAATTCGTGAGCAGATCTTCCATTTTCACCTTGATATAGAATTTTATAGTCTTTTTCAATCCTTTTTTTAATATAGTTTGCACTTAATATTGCTATTTCAGTAGATTTCTTTAAACCTTTACCTCCCATCATACATATGTACCCATAAGAAATCAGACATGCCATTGCAGATCCCCAAGGTGCAGCAGAAATAGCTTTAACTCCATGTTTTTTTTCTACAGATCTGTTTGTTTGCGGTAAAAAATCTACTAAATGTTTAGCTACGCAAATAGGACCAACGCCTGGTCCTCCACCTCCATGAGGGATTGAGAAGGTCTTGTGCAAGTTAAGATGGCAAACGTCAGCACCAATTAAAAAAGGATTAGTTAGACCAACTTGGGCATTCATATTTGCACCATCCATATATACTTGACCTCCATTGTCATGTATTGTTTTTGTTATTCTTTTAATCGATGATTCAAAAACACCATGAGTTGAAGGATAAGTTATCATTAATGCTGCTAAATTGTTACTATGTTCTTCCGCTTTTAGTTTTAAGTCATCTTCATCTATGTTACCGTGCTTGTCGGTACCTACAACAACTACTTTCATTCCAGCCATCACAGCTGATGCTGGGTTGGTACCATGAGCTGATGATGGGATTATACAAATGTTTCGATTAGTTTGATGTAAACTTTTGAAATATGAACGAATTACCATAAGTCCCGCGTATTCTCCCTGAGCACCTGAGTTAGGTTGCAAAGATGTTCCGCTAAAACCAGTAATTTCATTAAGTTGTATTTTTAATTTCTCAAGCATGAAATTATATCCTTCGACTTGTTCTTTGGGTGCAAAAGGATGGATATTGTTCCATCTTGCTGAGCTTAATGGTAACATTTCAGCTGCAGCATTTAATTTCATTGTACATGAACCCAAAGCTATCATGGAGTGATTTAAAGAAAGATCTTTTCTTTCAAGACTCTTAATATATCTCATCATTGAAGTCTCTGAGTGATAAGAGTCAAAAACCTTTTCGTTAAGAAAACTTTTATGTCTAACATACATTTCTGGAATCGAAACATATTTTGAATCTAATATTTTATTTTTTGTGACTTTATTAATTAAGGATTCGAATATTTCACAAATTTGATCAATATCATTAATTTCAGTTGCTTCATTAATAGAGATAGATAGCTCCTCATCGCTGATATAATTGAAATTAATTTTTTTGCTCTCTGCAACCTCTTTTAATTTCTTAGTTGGAAATTTTATATGTAAAGTGTCAAAATAACTTTTGTTAATCTGATCAATATTCAAGTTTTTTAGACGATCATCTAAAATCTTTGTTAGTTTATTGATTTTACTTGCAATTTCAGTAAGTCCATTTTTTCCATGATAAACAGCATACATTCCAGCCATAACTGCTAATAAGACTTGAGCTGTGCATATATTTGAAGTAGCTCTTTCTCTCTTTATGTGCTGTTCTCTCGTTTGAAGTGCCATTCTAAGTGCACGATTTCCATTTCTATCTTTTGATACACCAATAATTCTCCCTGGTATAAACCTTTTGTACTCCATTTTTGTGGCAAAGTATCCAGCATGTGGGCCACCGTAACCAAGAGGAATTCCAAATCTTTGGGAGGTACCCACAACAACATCTGAATTAAATGCACTAGGTTCTTTAAGAACTGTAAGGGACATTAAATCAGCAGCAACTACAAGTCTGCAATTTGATTTTTCTATTTTTTTTGATAATGCTTCTAAATCATTAATTTTTCCTGTTTTCCCTGTATATTGAATTAAGCACCCAAAAACTTTTTCATCAATTTTAATTGAGTCTGTAGTTCTTAATTCAATTTCAATACCTAATGGTTCAGCTCTTGTTTGCAAGACAGCTAAAGTTTGCTCGAAAACATCATCACTGACAATAAATTTATTTACTTGGTTTTTGATTTGATTTTTAGATCTACAACCATATAGCATAGTCATTGCTTCAGCTGCTGAGGTTGCCTCATCCAACAAAGATGCATTTGATATTTCCATTCCAGTTAAATCACAAATTACAGTTTGATAATTCAATAAGGCTTCCAGTCTTCCTTGTGCAACTTCTGCTTGATAAGGTGTGTAAGCAGTATACCAACCAGGATTTTCTAATATATTTCTTTGTATGACAGGTGGTAAGATTGATTCATTATAGCCTAAACCAATATAGTTTTTAAAATATTTATTTTTTTGAGATAACTGGTATATATGACTTGAATATTGAGCTTCAGATATTGCTTTGTCAAGTTTTAATTCGTCATTGTTTATGATTTCTTTAGGTATAGTTTGTTCAATTAAATGATCTAAGCTTTTAAGTCCTAAAAAATCTAGCATTACTTTTTCATCAGTCGATGAAATGCCAATATGTCTGTCTGAAAATGTTCTCATATTTTAAGTGTCAAAAATAGATAATAAAGTGTAAATAGTGTTTCAAAAATCATGCACTTTTATTAAAGTTTTTAACTTGTTTATTGACAATTTAAATTCGTTAAAAAATCTTATTATTAACTGTTTATAGATGAGGATTTTACCTTGTTTTCCAGATCTTTTTTATAAGCGATAATCTTATCTTGAATTTTTGAATTATTTGATCCTAAAATTTCAACTGCTAGAATTGCTCCATTTTTTGCACCATTTAAAGCAACTGTTGCTACAGGGACACCACCAGGCATTTGTAAAATTGATAAAATTGAATCCCATCCATCAATAGAATTCCTTGACTTTATAGGAACCCCAATAACAGGTAGGGGAGAGTTTGATGCAACCATTCCAGGTAAGTGTGCAGCTCCTCCTGCACCAGCTATGATAACACTAATTCCATTTTTATGGGCATTTTTACTATACTCCATCATTTTTTCTGGTGTTCTATGAGCAGAAACTATGTCTATTTCAAAATCAATTTCAAAAAACTCAAGAATTTCAACAGCATCTTTCATCACAGGATAATCCGATTTGCTGCCCATTATGATTCCAACTTTTGACATATTTATGTTGACTTAATTTTTATTTTACTTTTTAACAATTTTGCACTTTTATAACCTTCCTCAAAGTTATTACAAATAATTGTTATATGCCCCATTTTTCTATTGGGCCTTGTTTCATTTTTACCATAAATGTGCAAGTTGGCATTTTGAATTTGAAAAACAGCATCTAAATTCTCATAAAAAACTTTACCAGAATAATGTTCATCTCCTACTAAATTTAACATTATTGCATGTCCATCGTGTTCTGTATTGCCCAATTTTAAATTAAAAACAGATCTAATGTGTTGTTGAAATTGAGAGGTTTTACATGTTTCAATACTAAGATGACCACTGTTGTGTGGCCTTGGAGCTACTTCGTTAATTAGAATTGTTTCGTTGTGTAGAAACATTTCAACGGCCAATAAACCTACACACTTAAGTGATTTTGAAAGTTTGATAGCAAGTTCTTGAGCCATTTTATCTACTTTTTCAGATATTTTGGCTGGACTTATAACAAATTCAACTTGATTTGAATCACCATTAAATTCCATTTCAACTGTTTTAAAACATTTAATTTCACCATCAAGATTTCTAGCAACAATAACACTCAGTTCTTTATCGAAAGGGATTAGATCTTCAATTATCATTTCAGTGTTGGGAAGGCTGATTGTATCCTCAGCAGATTTTAATATTTTGACGCCAAATCCATCATAACCAAATTTTGTCTTTTTCCATACGCATGGAAATTTAATTTTATTATTATCTATAGATTTATTTAAATCCTCAATATTTCTAAAATATTTAAAATTAGCAGTTGGAATATCATAATCTCTGAAAAAGGACTTCTGTCTGTTTTTATCTTGGATAATTCTCAATGTCTTTGAACTGGGGTACACCTCTTTACCTAAATTCTCTAATTTTTCAAGAGCGTCCACGTTAATGTGTTCAATTTCAAAAGTTATCAAATCACAATCCTTACCAAAATTTACTACAGAATCAAAATCTTTGAAATCACCACAGTAAAACTTGTTTGTCATTTTTTTACATGGTGAATATTCATTAGGGTCTAAAACATGAGTTTTGATATTCATCTTGTTACATTCACTTAATAGCATTTTTCCTAACTGACCTCCTCCAATGATACCTAAAGTTTTATCTAATAAAGTTGAACTCATCAATACAAAAATACGTTAAATTATATTGAGTTATATAATTTAACTTTTAGATTCTAAAAGGTATATTTGTGTTAAATTTTCATTATGCTTAATGTCATAATTTTTGGTAAACCTGGATCTGGAAAAGGAACGCAGGCTGCAATGATTAAAGATAAATATGGACTTATACATATCTCAACTGGTGATGTTTTTAGAAAAAATACATCCGAAGCAACTGAGTTAGGAAACATTGCAAAGCAATACATGAGTAAGGGTGAATTGGTTCCCGATAAAATTACAATAGCAATGTTGGAGTCTGAAATGAAAAGTTTTATACCATGTAATGGTTTTATTCTTGATGGCTTTCCAAGAACTATTTTACAAGCGGAATCCCTTGATAAACTTCTTGTTGATTTAAATCTTAAAATTGATTTAGTTATTGCTCTGGATGTTCCAAATAAGAATTTAATTAATAGGCTACTAGAGAGAGGAAAAACAAGTGGTAGATCTGATGATCAAAGTAAGGAAAAGATTAATAAAAGATTAGAAGAATATGACAATAAAACAAAACCTTTAATCATATTTTATGAAAATCAAAAAAAGTTTTACTCCATTGACGGAGTTGGAAGTTTGACAGATGTCAATATTAGATTAGTTGATGTTATAGATTCAAAATGTAATGACTGAGGATAATTTTGTTGATTACGTTAAAATTAATGTCAAATCAGGAGATGGTGGTAAAGGTTCTACCCATCTTAGAAGAGAAAAATTTGTTGCAAAAGGAGGTCCCGACGGAGGAAATGGCGGTAGAGGAGGTCATATTATTTTTGTCTCAGATAAGAATTTGTGGACTCTTTATCATTTTAAGTTTAAAAAACATTTTAAAGCTGAAAATGGGGGAGATGGTGGTAAATCGAGGAGCTCAGGCTCAAATGGAATGGATCAAGTGATTAAAGTTCCTGTTGGAACTGTAGTAAAAGATAGCGAAACAAACGAAATTATTTTTGAATCCATTGATAATGGTGATAAAAAAATTGTGGTTCATGGTGGTAAAGGTGGCCTTGGAAACTGGAACTTTAAATCATCTACTAATCAAACTCCAAAATATGCTCAACCTGGCATTAAAGGAATTGAAAAAAAATTTATAGTTGAATTAAAAGTATTAGCAGACGTTGGCTTAGTTGGATTGCCAAACTCTGGTAAATCAACGCTTTTAAGTGTATTAACTGATGCAAAACCCAAGATTGCAAACTATGAGTTTACCACGCTAAAACCAAATTTAGGCATTGTAAATCATAGGGACTTTAATACATTCGTAATTTCTGATATACCTGGAATTATTGAGGGAGCATCAGAGGGAAAGGGGCTTGGTCATCATTTTTTAAGACATATTGAAAGAAATTCAATCCTCTGTGTTTTGATATCAGCCGAATCAAAAAATTTTTTAAAAACCTTTAATATTATTAGTAGTGAACTTAACAATTATAATTCTGAGCTAAATGACAAAGAAAAGGTTATAGTTATTTCAAAATGCGATTTAGTTGAGCCTAAAACTTTTAGTAAATTTAAAAAAGATGTTATGTCATCAATTAAAGATTTTAAAATTCATTTTATTTCATCTGTATCAATGCAGGGAATTCAGGAACTTAAGGATATTTTATGGCAAAAATTAAACTAATTTTTTTCTTGTTTTGTGTTTTTTTAAATGCACAAAACAGTGATATCGATATTCAACGTATTGATGAACTTAAAAAATTAGGTGATTCCTTATTTAAGGTATCAAATTATACTGACGCAGCTAAGGTTTACAAGGAACTTGTGCAAATTGACCCAAATAGTTTTGATTTTAATTTTAAATATGCATCTGCATTTGGTTTAGAGGTAGAGCAAATGCCTAGATTTAAACAAGCTAAGAATGTTCGTGAAATGGTAAAGTTATTTGAAAGGGCTTATGAATTAGATAATAAAAATTTAGGCTTAAATCGTGCATTATTAGAAATATATTTAAGAGTTCCTAGGTTTTTTGGAGGAGGTGACAAAAAAGCACTATCAATTATTAAAAATATTTATACTATCTCTGAGAATGAAGGTAAAAAAGCACAACAATTTTATGATAAATATTAATTAATTGAGCAGTAAAGTACATTTTATTTCAATTGGAGGAAGTGTAATGCACAGTCTCGCAATTTCTTTAGTTAAGTCTGGTTATCAAATAACTGGAAGTGATGATAAAATTTATGACCCTTCTCTAACAAGATTAAAAAAATATGATATTTTACCCAATGAACTCGGTTGGTTTCCTGAAAAAATTTCAAATGATTTAGATTTTGTAATTCTAGGTATGCATGCAAGGAACTATAACCCTGAGTTACTGAGAGCTCAAGAGTTAAGTTTAAACATTGTTTCATATCCAGAATTTATTTATAATTTTTCCAGGAATAAAACTAGAATTGTAATTGGAGGAAGTCACGGTAAAACAACAATTACATCTATGATCCTTCATGTTTTAAAAGATAATAATTTCTCAGTTGATTATGTTTTAGGTGCTCAGCTAGAGGGGTTTGATAATACAGTTTCACTTTCCAAACAAAATGAGTTTATTCTAATTGAAGGTGATGAATATTTGTCTTCTCCAGTTGATCTCACCCCTAAGTTTCATAAGTATAAAGCTAATATTGCCCTCATATCTGGCATCTCTTGGGATCATATAAATGTATTTGATAATCCTGAATTTTACGCAAAACAGTTTGATTTGTTTATCGATTCCATTGTTGATGGGGGTGTTCTTATTTTTAACGAGTTGGATTCATTATTATCTGATATTGTCAAAGATAACAAAAGCTACATAAGAAAAATTGAATATAACCTTCCTGAACATTCAGTTTCTAATAATAATGTTTTTATTAACACCAGTGAAGGAAATATTCCTTTGCAAGTCTTTGGTGAACATAATTTGTCCAATATTGAAGCAGCAAAAAAAATATGTTCATTACTAGGTGTTTTAGATGATGATTTTTACAATTCCATCTCAACTTTTAAAGGTGCAAGTAAGAGGTTAGAAATTATTTATAAAGGTTTAAATAATCTTTTGATTCGAGATTTTGCTCATTCGCCAAGTAAATTAAAAGCTAGTGTAAATGCGGTCAGGGAAACTTTTTCAAATAAGTTTTTAATTGCTGTATTTGAACTTCATACATTTAGTAGTTTAGATCCAAAATTTATTCGGCAGTACTCAGGGTGTTTGGATAATTGTGATTTACCAATTATTTTTCTTGATAATAACAATAAAAAAATTCAAAACTCAGAATCTATTAATGAGGCAGTAATTTCATCTGCTTTTAACATTAAAAATTTAATTATAATTAAAAGTAATATTGATCTCTTTAATTATTTAACATCTTTGAAGTATGATAATGCCTGTTTATTACTAATGAGTTCTGGTAATTTTGGTTTATTAGATCTTGATGAGATAAAAAAATACATGAACAATGAACATTAAAAATATTTTTTTTGATTTAGATCACACATTATGGGACTTTGAGAGAAATTCAGCATGTACATTTAAGCTTTTATTCGAAGAAAATAAACTTAATATTGACATGGATGAGTTTTTAGAGATATATATTCCTATTAATCTTAAATATTGGAAATTATATAGAAATGAGTCTATAACAAAAGAATATTTAAGATATAATAGGTTAAATGAAGCATTCAATAAATTGAAATTGAATGTACCCTCTAAATTAATTAATAAACTCTCTGATGATTATATTGAAACATTACCAAAATTTAATTATTTGATTGAAGGTGCACTTGAATTGTTAGAATATTTAAAGCCAAAATATAAGTTATTTATTCTAACAAATGGATTTAAAAATGTTCAAGCTAATAAACTAAATAACTCTAAAATCAATACTTATTTCAGCCAAGTTTTTGACTCTGAATCAGTAGGTGTTAAAAAACCCAATCCAATTATTTTTCAATATGCATTGAAAAATTCAAATTCCAAACCAATAGAGTCTTTGATGATAGGTGATAGTTTTGAGGCAGATATAATGGGAGCACTTTCAGTTGGTATGCAAGCAATTCATTATGCTAACTTTGGAGAAAAAAAGCATGATATGTGTTTAATTATTAATAAGTTAAATACTTTAAAAGATATTCTTTAACTAAACTGTCTTCTGAACTCCGACAAGAAAATCCCAGTAGCTACTGAAACGTTTAGAGAGGAAATTTTTCCTTGCATTACTATATTCACAACTTGATCGCAAAGTTTCAGCACTGATTTATTAATTCCTTGACCCTCCGATCCGATAATTATAGCTGTTCTTGAATTAAATTTATGCTCATATAATGATGAAAATCCTTTATCACTAGTTCCTACTAGGTTTATTTCATTTTCTTTGAGGAGAAAAATAGCATCCTTAATGTGATTTACTTTACAAATTGGAACATTAAATATGGCACCTGAGGACGACTTTATTGTTTCACCATTTATTGGAGAGCTACCGGTTTTAGGTATAATTATCAAATCAACATCGAAGCACTCGGCACTTCTTATGATTGCTCCAAAATTCTTTGTATCGGTTATTCCATCTAAAACTAAAATTAATAATGATTTAGTATTTTTTAATTTACCTTCTAAACCATTAATGTCTAAAGTTGATACTGGAGAAATCGTAGCCACGATTCCTTGATGATTATTTTTAGTTAACTTATTTAGTTTTTCAACAGGTACAAAGGAGACTTGAATATTTTTTTTATGAATTTTTGATTTTATATTGTCTAAGTACGAATTATTTTTTTGAAGAAAAACTTTATCAATTTCAACATCGTTTTCTAATGCTTCGTAAACAGCTCTTTTTCCATAAATTAGGAGCTCTTTTTCTGAATTCATCAATTTTCATTAAAATATTTAACCAGCTCAATTAGTTTACCTTCCTTCCTTAAGTCAAGTTTATATTTTTTTCTGAAAGCTTTTAATTTTACTTCATCAAAAATTTTTAGTTCCAGAAGTTTTTTATACTTGGTTGGAACTTCCAAGTACTTACCATTTATCTTAAAAAAATAAAAGCCATCATCTTTCCATTCTGGATTGTCAGTTTTTCCATATCCCGATGTAGGTGCACTAATTCCAGCCTCAATTGGTTTTTGAAGCTTTTTTCTTGGGAAATAGTATAGACTTATATTATCTAATTCAATACATTCTCTAAGAATACCAACTTCTCCAAATTCAGTTGTATTAATAGCGTGAAGTTTGTATTGGTCACCATTGATCTTAATTTTAACTTTGTCATTTACCTCAATCGGAGTTATTTTTCCATCTTTTCCTCTAATTTGAAAATTTTGAGCAACAAGATCAATTCTTATTTCGCCACTGTAGCTATTACCATTTTCAAATATGATTTGTCCTTTATCAAAGTCAGGGTTTAGATATGGAGTGCCATCAATATCTAAATCATAACTATTCATTTTATCAATTAAAAACACATTACCTCCTCTGAATAAGTTTTGTTCTGTCAGTTCGGAAAGATTTTGTGAATTAATTGAATTTATTAATAGAATAAAAAATATAATTTTTTTCATTTATTGAGTTTTTGAATGTACTAATTTAAAAAAAAAGCGCCCCATTGGGACGCTTTTTTAAAATTTAAGTGATAACTAATTACTTAGTATCCCACCATAACTTTGTATCCTGGTTATCAGGTCCTTGTGCAGAAACAGCAGCATTGTAGCTAGCAGCATTTTGCGTAGGAACCAAACCTCCATACCCATTTCTTACAGGTACTCCAGTACCAGTAATTGCAGCAGCTGGTGGTGAAAGGACTGGGAAGTCAAGTCTTCTCCATTCAGTCCAAGCCTCGTAACCTTGTAAGAACATATCTGTCCATTTTGCCATTGCAATTGTTTCCATTGGATTTGATCCAAGAGTTGCAGACGCTGCAAATGAAGCAGCAGATGCAGATGGAACACCCCATCTTTCACAAGATGATTGGATACCTAACTTTAACCAAGTTAAAGTATCACCAACAGTTGTCCATCCTCTTTCATTAGCTTCAGCCATTGCAAAACATACTTCAGCGTATGTAGCAATCCATCCACCTTGTTGAGTACCATCATAGATGATTCTACCATCAATTCCAGATAAAAGAGTTTCTAGGATACCTGGATTTTCAAGTCCATATTCGAGACCAACATACTCAGTTCCGTTAGAAATTGCAGTACCATCGGCCATATATGGAAGTCTTGGATCACCAGTTGCTTTTAAGTGATCTATAAATAGTTCACTTACAACAAAATCATATCTTGTTTGAAATCTGTCTTGCCATGGATTATCAAAAGCATCACTAGTAAGATAAGGATAGTGTAAATCACCACCTTGACCAATTACTCCACTATTATATGCAGAATTGAACACGCTAGCAGCTGTAGAAGGATCTACATCAGCCATTCTTAATGCAATTCTCATTTTGATAGTGTTTGCCATTACCTTCCATCCATTCATATTTCCTCCGAAAAGGATATCTCCATTTAAGCCACCATTATCCATCATTCCGATAGCAGCATCAAGATTTGATAACAAAGAAGTGTAAATTGCTTCAACAGAATCAAATTTTGGAGCTGTATTTTCAGAACCCATTAAAGCTTCTGAGTAAGGAGCATAACCCCATCTATCAGTAATGTTTAGATAATAATATGCCATCATGATGTGAGCAGCAGCTTTTTGATTACCATTACTACCACCACCAGTTACTTCACCAGGAAACTTCTCATTTAAATCAAGAATTTCCTTTAAGTCTTTTAGTGGTCCAGTGTAATAACCATTCCATGACCATTCTTCAGTATCATATCTTGAATAAGAAGTATATGTTACATCAGAAACAGTTTGAACATAATAATTCGGAGTCACAGGACTAACTATGTTAGGCATCCATGTCATAGCATTAGTTAGTAATGCATCCGTTTTTTTAGACGTTGGAGAGTTAGGGTTAACATTTTCGTCACCAAAGTCTACAGTTTCACAGGAAACTAAGAATAATGAGAAAACAACCGTTAAAACTCCAATTTTATTAATTAAATTTTTCATTTGATAAAAATTATATATTAAAATGTTAGACTTACGTTAAGACCTATTGTTCTTGATGGAGGTAACTGACCACCTTCAACGTTTCTATATCCAGTAGCGATTGATCCAGATCCTTCGATCTCACTAGGATCAAGTCCACCATGTGGAATGTTAGAATACAATAACAATAAGTTATTACCCACCAACGCAACGTTTACGTTGTCGAATGGTGTTCCGTCAAGCAAGTCTTTAGAAAAATTATATCCTAATCTTGCTGTTCTTAGCTTAACATAAGAAGCATCATATAACCAGTTTTCGTGATTTCCGAAGAAATGCTGGTAAAAATAGAAACTAGCACTCATGTAAGTGTCTACAGGCTCTCCACTTGCAGTAACACCTACTACATTTACTCCTCCACCAGCTGAAACAGGGTCTCTTAAAGGATTACCTTTAGCATTAAGACCTATAGTATCCTCGTGAATACCGGAGTAGTATGTAAACATGTTAGTTGTAGAGTAGAAAGTACCACCTTTTTGGAAATCAAATCCAAGACCTAAATCCCAATTTTTGTAGTTCAATGTAGAAGTCAATCCACCAGTGAAGTCAGGTAATAAATTACCTAGAATTTGTTGACTTTCATAAGTGGCTCTACCTGTAGAAGTTAAGATTTGAGTACCATTAGCATCTCTAGCCTTTTTTCTACCTACCCACATTCCCCATTCTTCACCAACTCTTTCTTGTAATTGTAAGCTATACCAAGAAGCCCAGCTGTCAAGAACTCTAACATCGATACCATCAGCTAACTTATCAGTGTACTTATTTAAAGTAGCAAAGTTAACAGACAAATCCCAGTTAAAATCAGCAGTTGAAACAGGGTTAAGGTTTAAAGTTACCTCGAAACCTTCAGCTGAAGATTCACCAGAGTTAATAGCTAAACCAGTATAACCAGTTGAACCAGTTACAGGAATAGAGATTGGTTGGTCTTTATCTTTTCTATCAAAGTATGTTATGTCAATACCGATTTTGTTATCAAGGAAACTAAATTCAGCACCAACTTCAAACTCGCTTCTAGTACCACCTAATAGGTTTGGATTTGCTTGAGTGTTTGGAACAGCAAATCTCGGGAAAGTTCCGTATGCAGTTCCTACACTGTAAACCTGAGTTGTAGCATATGTACCTGGGAATACAGGAGCTTCAGAATAACCAGCTCTTAGTTTAGCAAAAGTTATATCTGCACTATTAATTAATTCACTAAGAATTAAACTACCTGAAAGACCCCATGTTTCGATTCTGTTATCATCAGGATTCGCAGTAGATCCCCAGTCAAATCTGTAAGATCCATCTAAGTATGCAATACTGTTGTATCCAACAGAAACACTCGCATATGTAGATAAAACTTTAGATTTGGATAAACTAGAAGAGTAATTTGGTCTATCAACCGATGTTGCAATACTGTAAAAATCAGGTATTGATAACCCACCTACAGTAGATGCAGAAATTGATTGATTTCTATTTTGAGTCGCTTGGTAACCTAAAATAGCTGAAATGTCGAAGTCTTCGAATCTTTCATCATATTGTAAAGTTGCTGCTAACTCATTTTGAACATATCTGGAAGTAGACTCACTAAATGATGCTTGGTCAATACCGCCCCATCCAGTTCTTCCGTTAGACTCATATGAATTAAATCTTCTTCTTGCTTCAACAGTAGCAGAAATATTATCATTTATTTCATAGTTAAGTCCAAAGTTACCAAATAATGTATTTTTTCTTTGGTTGTTTTGATCAACATAAAAGTCAAATTGAGGAGCATCCCAATACTTAGGTGTAGCATTTCTTGCAGAAATTCTATTCCAAGTGTAGTATTTACCCTCAAAAGCATAATTATTTGCTAATCTGTCCATATCCAATTGACGTTGCCACCATTGGCTAAAGTTTGCACCTAAACCACCGTAACCGTTTGTAGGGAAGTTTAATGTCTTTCTGTACTGATAATTTAATGATGTAAACGCAGTTAACTTATCTGCAATCTTAACATCACCAGTAACATTAACATCAATCTGGTTCCTATCCGTGTTAGGGAACGGTAACTGTTCGTCAATTAATCTCATAGAACCTCTTACAGTTGCTGTATCTGAACCACTATTGAATGCAAGAGTAGTACTGTTTTCAACACCATTGTTAAAGAAGTCTTTTACGTTATCTGGATTTGGATTCCATGCTCTCAGGCTACCGAATTCTGGGTGGTTAGGTATCCAACTATCCCAGTGTCTTACCATAGTTCCATCCATTGGAGGTCCCCATGATTCATCAGCACCATAATAAGGAATTTTGTGTCCATTAAACGCAGACCAAGAAGCAGGATCTGTAGCCGGGTTATAAGTGAAAGTATCCCAATCCTGATAATATCCACCACCATACTCGTTTTGATACTTAGGAAGTAACGAGACAGAGCTAATTGATGTTGAATGATTAACAGTAAAATTGTTTTCACCAGCCTTAGCTTTCTTTGAAGTTATAACGATTACACCACTTTTTGCATCAGCACCATACAGTGCAGTTGCAGCAGCACCTTTAAGTACTGAAATATTAGCGATGTTATCTACGTTAATATCTGACATAGCGTAAACTTTTACACCATCTACAACGTATAAAACGTCTGATTCACCTCTAAGTCTTAAGAAGCCGTTGTCAAAAGTTGAACTTGATCCGCCAATCATTTGAACACCGGCAACCTTTCCTGTCAATGCGACATTAAGGTCAACTTGTTTGCTTTCAGCAATTACATCACCAGAGACAGACTGTTGGGCGAAACCAAGAGACTTTTTATCCCTAGAAATACCAAGAGCGGTTACTACAACCTCCTCCAAAGCACTTGATGGTGATAAGCTAAAATTTAAAGTTGATGATGCTCCAACAGTAGCAGATGCAGATGCGTACCCAACAAAGCTAACAACAAGAACATCGCCTTCAGAGGCCGAGATAGAATAATTTCCATCAAAGTCAGTTGTCACACCCGTAGAAGTACCCTCAACGACAATAGTTGCCCCCGGAAGAGGAACAGAATTATCATCAGTAACTGTACCAGAAACTGTTTTTTGAGCAAAGCTTAATTGAAATGCCATTAGAAACGACATAAACATTGCTTTAAAAAATAGTTTTTTCATAATATTTATTTATTTGAACCCACAAATATGTTAATAAATTGTTAATACGCAAAGAAAAAAAGAAAAAAATTCAATTTTTTACAGAGGTATAAAAATAAAATCCTTTTATTGAGATTAATGTAATTATTACTTATCACGATTGAGAATTCCTCAAAAAACAATAAATCACACATACATTATATATATATATTGCAAGCATGCTAGAAAAAAAATTGCCTACAATCTTTTTAAATATTTTTTTTCTATTGATTTGATTAGTTCTAAAAATATTATACATTTGCAGCCCTTTTAAGAAGGAAAATTATATTTAGATGCCAACTATATCACAATTAGTTCGAAAAGGAAGAAAAAAAGTTGTAAAGAAAAGCAAATCAGCTTCTCTTGTCGGATGTCCTCAAAAAAGAGGTGTTTGTACGAGAGTTTATACAACTACTCCTAAAAAGCCTAATTCTGCTATGAGAAAAGTAGCTAGAGTACGTTTAACTAATGGTATAGAAGTAAATGCTTACATCCCTGGTGAGGGGCATAATCTTCAGGAACATTCAATTGTTCTTGTTAGAGGAGGTAGAGTTAAAGATCTACCTGGTGTCCGTTACCATATTGTCAGAGGTGCTCTTGATACTGCAGGTGTTGAAGGAAGGTTACAGAGAAGATCGAAGTATGGTGCCAAAAAGGCAAAGGCAAAAAAATGATGTTCAAAATATTATGAACCGCTCAATAAAAAATAATGAGAAAAAGAAAAGCTAAGAAACGTCCTTTACTCCCCGACCCAAAATTTAACGATCAATTAGTTACCAGATTTGTCAATATGCTGATGTGGGATGGCAAGAAATCTATAGCATTCAAAATATTTTACGATGCACTTGATATAATTGAGTCAAAAAAACAAGACTCTGAAAAATCTTCCCTTGAAATTTGGAAAGATGGTTTATCCAACGTAATGCCACATGTCGAAGTAAGAAGTAGAAGAGTTGGTGGTGCTACTTTTCAAATTCCAATGCAAATAAGGCCAGATAGAAAAATTTCTCTTGCTATGAAGTGGCTAATAAGTTTTTCAAGAAAGAGAAATGAGAAGTCAATGTCACAAAAATTAGCTGCAGAAATACTAGCTGCTGAGAAAGAGGAGGGAGCTGCAGTAAAGAAAAAAACAGATACTCATAAAATGGCCGAAGCTAATAAGGCCTTTTCACACTTTAGATTCTAAACATGGCTAGAGATTTAAAATACACAAGAAATATTGGAATTGCTGCTCACATTGATGCAGGTAAAACCACTACTACAGAAAGAATTTTGTATTACACTGGTGTAAGTCATAAAATAGGTGAAGTTCATGATGGTGCTGCTACAATGGATTGGATGGAACAAGAGCAGGAAAGAGGAATTACTATTACATCAGCTGCTACAACGTGTACCTGGAATTTTCCAACTGATCAAGGTAAGAAAATTGATTCCTCCAAACCGTACCACTTCAATATAATCGATACCCCTGGCCACGTTGATTTCACTGTTGAGGTTAACAGATCATTGAGAGTTCTTGATGGTCTTGTTTTTTTATTTAGCGCTGTTGATGGTGTTGAACCGCAATCAGAAACAAATTGGAGGTTGGCTGACAATTATAAAGTTCCAAGGATGGGATTTGTGAATAAGATGGACAGGCAGGGCTCAGATTTCTTGAAAGTATGTAATCAAATCAAAGACATGCTAAAATCTAATGCTGTACCAATTGTTTTACCAATAGGAAATGAAGAAGACTTCAAAGGTGTTGTTGATTTAGTAAAAAATCAAGGGATTATTTGGCATGAAGAAAATAAAGGTTCAACTTTTGATGTAGTTGACATTCCTGATGATATGAAAGATGAAGTTGAGAAATACAGGGCTAATTTAATTGAAGCTGTAGCTGAATATGATGATAATTTATTGGAGAAGTTTTTTGACAATCCTGATTCGATAACAGAGGATGAAATTCATGAAGCTTTGAGAAAAGCTGCCCAGGACATGAGTATAATACCAATGGTTTGTGGATCTGCTTTCAAAAACAAAGGTGTTCAATTTCTTTTGGATTGTGTTTGCAGATATTTACCATCGCCCGAAGATAAAGAGGCTATAGTTGGTACTGATCCAGATGACGAAAGTGAAATTTCAAGAAAGCCATCTGTTACTGAACCATTCTCTGCTTTAGCATTTAAGATTGCGACTGATCCATATGTTGGAAGACTAGCTTTCTTTAGAGTTTATTCTGGAAGACTTGATGCCGGTTCATATGTTTTTAACAATAGATCTGAAAACAAGGAAAGGATATCAAGAATTTATCAAATGCATGCCGATAAGCAGAATGCCATCGACTTTATTGAAGCGGGGGATATTGGAGCTGCGGTTGGATTTAAGGATATTAAGACTGGTGATACGTTGAGTTCTGAAAAACACCCAATAATTCTTGAAAGTATGATCTTCCCAGATCCAGTTATAGGTATTGCTGTTGAACCAAAAACTAAGGCAGATGTAGATAAGTTAGGTTTAGCTCTAGGAAAATTAGCAGAAGAGGACCCTACATTCCAAGTAAGAACTGACGAAGCTTCAGGTCAAACTATTATATCTGGGATGGGAGAGCTTCATTTGGATATTATTGTAGACAGATTAAAAAGAGAATTTAAGGTTGAGGTTAATCAAGGTCAGCCTCAAGTTGAGTACAAAGAAGCAATAACCGCCTCTGCAGATCACAGGGAAGTATACAAAAAACAGACTGGTGGTAGAGGTAAGTTTGCTGATATCGTATTTAAGATGGAACCTGGTGAAGAGGATAAAGTTGGCCTCGAGTTTGTTAACAATATTAAAGGTGGAAATATTCCCAAAGAATATATACCATCCGTTGAAAAAGGATTTAAAGATGCCATGAAAAATGGTCCTTTAGCTGGATTTGAAATTGATTCGCTTAAGGTTTCACTGAATGATGGCTCTTTCCACCCAGTTGATTCTGATTCATTGTCATTTGAACTAGCTGCAAAGCTTGGATTTAAAGAGGCTGCAAGATTAGCAAAATCTGTAATCATGGAGCCTATGATGAAACTTGAGGTTCTTACGCCTGAAGAAAACATGGGTGATATAGTAGGTGATTTAAATAGAAGGAGAGGCCAAGTTAATAATATGGATGATAGGGCTGGATCAAAAGTTGTGAAAGCTGTTGTTCCATTGTCAGAAATGTTTGGTTATGTTACTTCACTAAGGACATTGAGTTCTGGTAGAGCAACATCAACCATGGAGTTTTCTCATTACTCAGAAACACCAAAGAATATTTCCGATGAAGTCGTAGCATCAATTAAAGGAGTTAATCAAGAATAATTATGAGTCAGAAAATTAGAATAAAACTAAAATCCTATGACTTTAATCTAGTTGATAAATCAGCTGAAAAGATTGTTAAGACTGTAAAATCTACTGGCGCAATTGTTACTGGTCCTATTCCTTTGCCAACCAAAAAGAAAATCTTTACTGTTTTAAAATCTCCTCATGTAAATAAAAAATCTCGTGAGCAGTTTCAATTATCATCTTACAAAAGATTATTAGATATATATAGTTCATCATCAAAAACAATTGATGCTCTGATGAAACTAGAATTACCTAGTGGTGTTGAAGTTGAAATTAAAGTATAAATTATGTCTGGATTAATTGGAAAGAAAATTGGTATGACTAGCCTTTATGATGAAGGCGGAAAAAATTTAGCTTGTACAGTTATTGAAGCTGGACCTTGTGTTGTAACTCAGCTTAAAAATGATGAGAAGGATGGTTATAGCTCTGTGCAGCTTGGATTTTTTGACAAAAAAGAAACGCGTTTAAATAATGCTGAAAAAGGTCATGCTAAAAAAGCAAACACAGAACCTAAATCTAAAGTTGTTGAATTCAAAGGCTTTGAAGAAGAATTAAAAGTTGGAGATACTGTTAATGTAAATCATTTTGTTGAAGGAGAGTTTGTTGATGTATCTGGAATATCTAAAGGTAAAGGCTTTCAAGGTGTTGTTAAGAGACATGGATTTGCTGGTGTTGGACAATCAACTCATGGACAACACAACAGATTGAGAGCACCAGGATCGATTGGTGCTGCTTCTTACCCAGCAAGAGTATTTAAGGGAATGAGAATGGCAGGACAAACAGGTAACAGCAAAGTTACAGTTCAAAATTTGAAAGTCTTAAAAGTTGTCCCTGAAAAAAATCTCTTAGTATTGAAAGGTGCAGTGCCTGGTCATAAAAATTCGTATGTAATTATAAGAAAATAATGAAAGTACCTGTTTTAAATATAAATGGAAAAACCACTGGTAGAGAAGTTGAGCTTTCAAAAAAGGTCTTTGGTATTGATCCTAATGATCATGCTGTTTATCTTGATGTTAAGCAATTTTTAGCTAATCAACGTCAAGGTAATGCAAAAACAAAGGAGAGATCTGAAATTAAAGGAAGTACGAGAAAGATAAAAAAACAAAAAGGAACAGGAACAGCTAGGGCAGGTAGTATTAAAAATCCGCTTTTCAGAGGAGGTGGAACTATTTTTGGTCCAAGGACGAGAGAGTATGGAATCAAATTAAATAAAAATGTTAAAAGATTGGCTAGAAAATCAGCACTTTCAATGAAATTAAAAACTAAATCAATTTCCGTTGTTGAAAGTATTGACTTTAAAAAACCAAAAACTAAATCTTTTGTTGATTTTATTTCTGCAATAGGCCTTGATGCAAAAAAGACATTAATAGTAATTGATGGACTTAATAAAAATGTATATTTGTCCGCCAGAAATTTAAAAAAATCAGAGGTAGTTTCTGATTCTGAAATTTCAACTTATAAAATAATGAATGCTCAGCATTTAGTTATTGAAGAGAAAGCGATAGAAAAAATTGAATCTAATTTACAATAGTAAAATGGAAATAATATTAAAACCTATAATTACAGAAAAAGCTACAAATGATAGTGAATTGAGGAATCGATACACATTTGAAGTTAATAAAGCTGTAAATAAGATTCAAATTAAAAAAGCAGTTCAAGAAAAATATAATGTTACTGTTGAGAAAGTAAGGACTCAGATTTATGGTCCTGAAAGAAGTACTAAATACACCAAGAAGGGTATTCAGAAAACTAAGTCAAATATTGTTAAAAAAGCTATAGTTCAATTAAGTGACGGAGATTCAATAGATTTCTATAACAGCTTATAAAATTATTCAATATGCCAATAAAATCTTTAAAACCAATAACACCTGCACAAAGAGGAAGAACAGTAAATGGATTCGATGCTATTACTACTGACAAGCCTGAAAAATCCTTGTTGGTTCCATTTAAGAAAACTGGTGGAAGAAATAGTCAGGGAAAAATGACTATGAAGTATAGAGGTGGTGGTCATAAAAAGAAATATAGGTTGATAGATTTTAAGAGAGATAGGACAGATGAATATGCTGAAGTATTAAGCATTGAATATGATCCTAACAGAACAGCATTTATTGCTCTTATAAAATTCGAAGACGGTGAAAAAAAATATATTGTTGCACCAAAGGGTTTAAAAGTTGGCCAGAAACTGATGTCTGGAGAAAATGCTTCTCCTCAAATTGGTAACTGCATGCCATTATCAGCAATTCCACTTGGTACAACTATTTGTTGTATCGAGATGACACCTGGAAAAGGAGCTGTATTAGCTAGAAGTGCAGGGTCTTATGGTCAATTAATGGCAAGGGACGGCAAGTTTGCTACAATCAAGCTTCCGTCTGGAGAAACTAGATTAATTTTAGTTAACTGTTACGCTGTAATTGGTACTGTTTCTAATTCTGATCATCAATTAGTAGTTTCTGGAAAAGCAGGTAGAACTAGATGGCTTGGAAGAAGGCCAAGAACTAGAGCAGTTGTGATGAATCCTGTTGATCACCCAATGGGAGGTGGCGAAGGGCGTGCATCAGGTGGACATCCAAGATCCAAAAAGGGTATTCCTGCAAAAGGTTACAGAACTAGGAATAAGAAGAAATTTAGCAACAAATTTATTATTGAAAAAAGAAAATAATTATGCCAAGATCATTAAAAAAAGGACCGTTTGTTCATAAAAGTTTATTGAAGAAAGTTCAAGCTAATCTCGATTCAAACAAAAAGAATGTTATAAAGACTTGGTCGAGAGCTTCTATGATAATTCCTGATTTTGTTGGTCAAACGATTGCAGTATATAACGGTAGACAATTTGTCCCTGTGTATATTACAGAAAATATGGTTGGTCATAAACTGGGTGAGTTTTCCCCAACAAGATCGTTTAGAGGTCATGCTGGTGGAAAAAAAGGTAAGTAAATATGGGTTCAAGAAAAAGAAATAAAGCTTCTGAATTAAAGGAACTTAATAAGAACAAGGTTTTTGCTAAACTTAATAATTGTCCTACATCGCCAAGAAAAATGCGATTAGTCGCTGATCAAGTTCGAGGTAAAAAAGTTGATAAAGCTTTATCAATTTTAAAGTTTAGTCAAAAACAGCCTTCCTTGAGACTTGAAAAACTCCTTTTATCGGCGATCAATAATTGGCAACAAAAAAATCCTGACTCTGATATTGAAAAAGAGAACTTATATATTAAAGAGATTAAAGTTGATAGCGCGGGAATGTTAAAAAGACTAAGACCAGCTCCTCAAGGAAGAGCACATAGAATTAGGAAGAGATCAAATCACGTAACTTTAGTTTTAGATAATTTAAATCAAACTCAAGAATAACTATGGGACAAAAAACTAATCCAATTGGAAATAGACTAGGAATTATCAGAGGTTGGGAATCTAACTGGTATGGTGGTAAAAGCTTTGGTAATATGATTGCTGAAGATGATAAAATTAGAAAATATATTTTCACACGTTTGTCAAAAGCTAGTGTTTCAAGAGTTATTATTGAAAGGACATTAAAACTTGTAACTATAACAATCACAACTGCTAGGCCAGGAATAATTATTGGTAAAGCTGGTCAAGAAGTTGATAAACTCAAGGAAGAATTGAAGAAAATATCTGGGAAAGATATTCAACTAAATATTGTTGAAATTAAAAGACCTGAACTGGAAGCTCAGCTTGTTGCTTCATCCATTGCTCGTCAAATTGAGAATAGAATATCTTACAGAAGGGCAATTAAAATGGCTATTGCAGCTACAATGAGAATGAATGCTGAAGGAATTAAAGTTCAAATTTCAGGAAGACTTAATGGTGCAGAAATGGCAAGAAGTGAATCTTACAAAGAAGGTAGAATTCCACTTTCAACATTTAGAGCTGACATAGATTATGCTTTAGTAGAAGCACACACAACTTATGGAAGAATTGGAGTAAAAGTATGGATTATGAAAGGTGAAGTCTATGGTAAAAGAGAATTATCACCTTTGGTTGGTTTGAGCCTTGTATCTAATAAAAAGAAGAATAAACAAAGAAGAAGATAAATATGTTATCACCTAAAAGGCAAAAATATAGAAAAATGCAAAAAGGCCGAATGAAAGGTCTTTCACAAAGAGGTCATAGATTATCTAATGGAATGTTTGGAATCAAGTCTTTAGAATCAAAATTTATCACCTCAAGGCAAATTGAGGCTGCCAGAATAGCAGCAACAAGGTATATGAAAAGAGAGGGGCAATTGTGGATTAAGATTTTCCCTGATAAACCAATTACAAAAAAACCTTTGGAGGTGAGAATGGGTAAAGGAAAAGGAGCACCAGAGTATTTTGTTGCTGTTGTAAAACCAGGAAGAATAATGTTTGAAGTAGCTGGTGTTAGTATAGATATTGCAAAAGAAGCTTTACGACTTGCCGCACAAAAGCTCCCAGTCAAAACAAAGTTTGTAACTGCAAATGATTATGAATTAGTGTAGATAATATGAAACAAAAAGAGATTGTAATATTAACAGATGATGAATTAAAGGATAAGCTAGATGCTTTTCAAAAGAACTTGCATGATCTCAAGCTAACTCATGTTGTTTCGCCCGTGGAGAACCCTCTTCAAATTAGAAATATAAGAAGAGCTATCGCAAGATTAAAAACTGAATTCGTTAAAAGAAATAATAAATAGAAATGGACAAAAGAAACCTTAGGAAAGAAAGAATTGGAGTTGTTACAAGTAATAAGATGCAAAAATCTATTGTTGTTTCTGAAGTTGGTAAAGTAAAGCATCCTATGTATGGGAAATTTGTTTTAAAAACGAAAAAGTATCAAGTTCATGATGAGAATAATGAATGTTCTGAAGGTGATGTAGTAAAGATTATGGAAACAAAACCAATAAGTAAAAGTAAAAGATGGAGATTGGTTGAAATTATTGAAAAAGCTAAATAAATATGTTACAACAAGAGAGTAGATTATTAGTTGCGGACAACACAGGTGCTAAAGAGGTTCTTACAATTAGAGTTTTAGGCGGTACCAAAAGAAGATATGCTTCACTTGGCGATAAAATTGTAGTTACAATTAAACAAGCTACGCCAAATGGAACTGTCAAAAAAGGACAGGTTTCTACCGCAGTTGTTGTAAGAGCTCAAAAAGAAGTTAGAAGAAAAGATGGATCTTATATTAGATTTGATGACAATGCCTGTGTTTTATTAGATGCTGCTGGTGAAATGAGAGGAACTCGTGTTTTTGGTCCTGTAGCTAGAGAGCTTAGAGATAAAAATTTTATGAAAATTGTGTCATTAGCGCCTGAAGTTTTATAATTATGAAGTATAAAGTTGGAGATAATGTTAAAGTGATAGCCGGTGATCAGAAGGGATCCTCTGGCAAGATTATTAAGATTTTCAAATCTAAAAATAAAGCACTTGTTGAAGGTATTAATATGGTTAAAAAACATAATAAACCAAATGCAAATAATCCCAAAGGCGGTATTGTTGAAAAAGAATCTCCAATTCACATTTCAAATATATCTCATGTGACAAAAGATGGTGATGCTACTCGTACAGGATATAAAATTGAAGATGGAAAGAAAGTTAGAATTTCAACCAAAACTAAAGAATTAATTTAGCTATGTCGTATATACCTAGACTTAAGAAAGATTATAAAGAGAATGCCACTAAAGCTATAATGGATTCTCATGGACTTTCTAATGTTATGCAAGTACCAAAACTTCAAAAAATAGTGATTAGTAAAGGAGTTGGTGTTGCTGTAGCTGATAAAAAATTAATCGAACATGCTGTTGAAGAACTAACATCTATTTCAGGTCAGAAAGCAATTGCTACTAAATCTAAAAAAGATGTTGCATCTTTCAAGCTAAGAAAAGGTATGCCAATTGGAGCTAAAGTTACACTGAGAGGAAACATAATGTATGAGTTTTTTGATAGATTAATTACTGCCGCATTACCAAGGGTAAGAGAATTTCAAGGAGTTAAAAATTCAGGATTTGACGGAAGAGGTAATTATACATTAGGTATAACAGAGCAAATTATTTTTCCTGAGATTGATATTGATAAAATTAATAATATTTCAGGCATGGATATCACTTTTGTCACATCTACAAATGATGATAGTTTAGCAAAAAGTTTATTAAAAGAATTAGGATTACCCTTTAAAAAAAGTTAATATATGGCAAAAGAATCAATGAAAGCTCGTGAAGTTAAAAGAGCAAAAATGTGTGCAAAATATGCTGAGAAAAGAAAAGCATTAAAAGCTGCTGGGGATTACATTGGATTACAAAATCTTCCAAAAAATTCATCTCCTGTCAGAGCACATAATCGTTGTAAAATTACTGGTAGACCAAAAGGTTACATGAGACAGTTTGGAATCTCACGAGTGATGTTTAGAGAAATGGCAAACAAAGGTTTAATCCCAGGTGTTAGAAAAGCAAGTTGGTAAAATTATATTAATATGAATACAGATCCAGTAGCAGATTATTTAACTAGAATTAGGAATGCCAATCAGGCAGGATTGAAGACTGTAGAGATTCCTAGCTCGAAGTTAAAACATGAAATTACCAAGATTTTATTAGATCAAGGTTTTATCCTCAATTATAAAATTATTGAAGATAACCTCCAAGGTAAAATTAAAATTGCTCTTAAATATGATAAATTAACTAATGAGCCTGTTATAAAAAAATTGCTGAGAGTTAGTAAACCTGGTTTAAGAAAGTATTCGGGCAGTCAAAATATTCCAAGAGTTTTGAATGGATTAGGTATTAATATAGTATCTACATCAAAAGGTTTGATGACAGGTAAAAAAGCAAAGCGTGAAAATCTTGGTGGTGAAATAATTTGTAGTGTTTATTAGAAAGTTATGTCTAGAATAGGTAATAGTCCGATTTTAATACCAGAGGGAGTTAATATTCAAATTAGTCCTAATGAGGTTATAGTTTCAGGTAAGCTTGGTACTTTAAATCAGAGTTATGATTGTGTTTCTGTTGAGCAAAAAGAAAATGAAATTATTGTTTCTAGAGATAAGGATAACAATGAGCACAAATCAAAACATGGCTTGTATAGATCTCTTTTTGCTAATATGGTAAAAGGAGTTAGCGAAGGTTTCACTGTCGAGCTTGAGTTAGTAGGTGTTGGATATAGAGCTAGCAATTCCGGACAAAAATTAGAAATAGCCCTTGGGTTTTCCCATAATATTGTTTTAGAATTAGCGTCAGAAATAAAAGTTGAAACTATTAATGAAAAAGGTGCAAACCCAATTATAAAACTTAGTTCTTTTGATAAACAATTGGTTGGTATGGTTGCAGCAAAAATTAGATCATTTAGGAAACCTGAGCCTTACAAAGGTAAAGGAGTTAAGTACGTAGGTGAACAAATAAGACGTAAAGCTGGAAAATCAGCATAAATTAAAAAGATGAGTAATAAAACGGCATTAAAAAGAATTAAAATTAAAAAGAGAATAAGAAAAGTTGTCTTTGGCTCTTCTATTAAACCTAGGTTAACTGTTTACAGAAGTAACAAAGAAATCTATGCTCAATTAATTGATGATACAAATTCAAAAACAATTGTTGCTGCATCATCTAAGGACAAGGACCTTAAACTTAAAACAACAGATAAAATTGAAGTTTCAAAGATTGTTGGTGATTCAATTGGTAAAAAAGCTATTAAAGCCGGTATTAAAGAAGTTTCCTTTGACAGAAATGGATATTTATATCACGGAAGAGTTAAGTCACTTGCTGAGGGTGCGAGAGAAGCTGGATTAAATTTTTAGAGTTATGAAAAAAAAGAATATGTCATTTGTAAAACCCGGAGGATTAGATCTTAAAGATCGTTTAGTAAGTATACAAAGGGTTACTAAAGTCACAAAAGGTGGGCGTGCTTTTGGTTTTTCTGCTATTGTTGTTGTTGGGAATGAGGAGGGTGTAGTTGGACATGGTCTAGGAAAAGCAAAAGAGGTATCAATAGCTATTTCAAAAGCTGTTGAAGATGCAAAAAAGAACCTTGTAAAAATTCCACTTTTTAATTCAACAATACCACATGAACAAAAAGGTAAACATGGTGGAGCCAGGGTTTATATTCAACCAGCATCCCAAGGTACAGGAGTTATTGCAGGAGGTGCTGTACGAGCTGTCTTAGAGTCTGTTGGTGTGCAAGATGTTCTTTCAAAATCTCAAGGCTCTTCAAATCCTCACAATGTTGTTAAGGCGACATTTGATGCACTTTTTAAATTAAGAGATGCTAACAAGGTT
>CACCIQ010000005.1 GCA_902546095.1 uncultured Bacteroidota bacterium | reverse complement strand
AATCATCAAAATTTTCATATTTAAAAAAACCGTCTTTGATTAATATGTTATTAAAATTTAATTCATCATTAATTATAACCTTTTGTAAACTTTTTGAATTTACAACAATCTTAGTTGAATAAAAGACTGTGTCTTTTTCTTTATTTAAAATGACAACGTTATCAAAAGAAATATTTCCTGAAAATTTAAAATCCACATCTTCAAGTGATAATGAATAGTTATTTTTTTTAGAGAACTCATTTGAGATAATTTGTTGAATATTATTTTCTAAATATTTAAAAATTAGAAAAAAAACTAAGAGTATTAAGGATAAAAATATTAAGAGTTTCTTTTTTTTATTTTTTGAAAAGATATTTTTGACAACTGATAACATTATATTTACAAAAACAAAGATTGTGCCTGTAAAAATCTTGGGAATTGAATCCTCTTGTGACGAAACTTCTGCTGCAGTAATATCAGATAATAAAATTTTATCTAATGTTATAGCTAACCAAGAGGTTCATAAAAAATATGGTGGAGTTGTTCCTGAATTAGCTTCAAGAGCCCACCAAAAAAATATTATTCCTGTCGTAAATCTGGCACTTTCTAAAGCAAATATCGAAAAAAATCAGTTAGATGCCATAGCTTACACAAGGGGTCCAGGGCTTTTGGGTTCATTATTGGTAGGTTCATCATTTGCAAAATCACTATCTATGTCACTAAACATACCATTAATTGAGGTCAATCATATGCAAGGACACCTACTTTGTCATTTTATTTATGATAATTGTGAAGTCAAGAGTAATTTCCCCTTTATCGGAGTTAATATTTCAGGTGGACACACTCAAATTGTACTTTGCAAAAATTATTTTGATATGAAATTAATAGGTGAAACTTTAGATGACTCAATAGGTGAAGCTTTCGATAAATGCGGAAAAGTTATTGGTTTGGAGTATCCTGCAGGTCCGTTAATTGACAAAAAATCTAAAAATGGTGATAATAATAAATATGATTTCACAATTCCTAATGTTAATGGTCTCAATTTTAGTTTTTCTGGCTTAAAAACAAACTTTAGAAGAACAGTTGAAAATGGCATTGACAAAATTGAAGGTTTTATTGAAAAAGAACAAGATAACTTGTGTGCATCCTTGCAATCAACTATTACTGAGATTTTATTAGAAAAAGTTTTACTAGCAGTAAAAGAGACTGGAATAAAAAATATTGTTTTTGGGGGAGGCGTTTCGGCAAACTCAGAAATTAGGAGCTCTTTTCAAAAGATAAAAAATATAAATGTTTTTTTTCCTAAAATAGCTTATACCACAGATAATGCTGCTATGATTGCTATGGTTGGATATTTAAAATACAATGAAAAAAAATTTTCTAATTATGGAGAAATTTCTAAAGCCAGATATAAAATATAATGGAGCTATTTTACAATGACCAAATTGATATTCAAACCAAAGTTTTTAAAATTGAGGGGAAAGAACATATTCATATAAATAAGGTTCTCAGAAAAAAGGAAGGACAAATAGTTAAATTTACTAATGGAAATAGTTATTGCTTTAGTGCTAAAATCATAGGTATCAAAGAAAAAGAATCAAACTTTGAAATAATTTCAAAAACCAAATTTGAAAACCCACCTTTCCTTCATATAGCTATATCATTGTTAAAATCCCAAACAAGATTTGAAATATTTTTGGAAAAAGCCGTAGAAATTGGTGTTTCAGAGATAACGCCACTTATTTGTGAAAGATCACAGAAAAAAAATATGAATATTAAAAGATCAACGAACATTTTAATTTCGGCCTTAAAACAATCTAATAAGTATTTTTTACCAAAACTTAATGAGCCTCAAATTTTTAAGAATTTTATTAAAAAAAACAAAGAAGAAAATAAATTATTAGCTACTTGCGAAGACTGTCAAAAGAAAAATATCATTAAGGCTTACGACTCAAAAAAAAATAATTTAATTATGATTGGTCCAGAGGGAGATTTTTCCAAAAGAGAATTAGAAAAAGCTAAATTAACAGACTTTCAATTTGTTTCTTTAGGTGAAAATAGACTGAGAGCAGAAACAGCAGGAATGATGGCTTGTGCTATTTTTTCAATGATTAAATAATATATTTACAAAATGTTTTCAGGTTTTGTACCAAATTCACTATTAAAATCTATTATTTATTTAATATCATTGATATTAGTTGGATATATCATCTATGAATTAAAAATTATCATAGGGTATATAATTATTGCCTCGATTCTAACCCTCTTGGCGAGACCTGTCGTAAAGCTTCTTACCTACAGGTTAAAGTTTGGGTCTACTTTAGCAAGTATAGTAGCAATCTCATTTATTTTAATTGTTATTTCGGGAGTTATTTCACTATTGATACCATTAGTTTTGGAACAAGGTAAAAACTTATCATTATTAAACGTTAATGCTTTCCAGGATAAAATAAATACACTTTATTTAGAATTTAATGATTACTTAAATAAATTCAATATTGATTTAAATCAAAGTCTTATTGATATTGAGGGTCTAACCAAAAACAGTGTGGAAGCCATTCCTGTTCTCTTGAACTCTGTTGGATCAATTCTGGGATCAATCACACTTGGTATTCTATCCGTGATTTTTATTACCTTCTTTCTACTAAAGGATGGAGAATATTTCGAAAAACTATTTGTTCAACTATTCCCAACAAAAATGAAAAAGAGAATTGAGAAGTCTCTTAATGAAATTAAAGTATTGCTTTCCCGATATTTCTTGGGGTTATTGTTTCAAATAAGTATTTTATTTACAATATACACTATCATTCTTTTAATATTCGGAGTTAAAGATGCTGTAGTTATTGCCTTTTTGTGTGCATTATTGAACCTAATACCTTACATAGGTCCATTGATTGGAATCATATTAATGAGTTTTCTTACAATGACAAGTTATCTTGGACAGGATTTTAGCAGCGTTATTATACCAAAAACTATATATGTTATAATCGGATATGTATTTGCTCAATTAATTGATAATTTTCTAAGTCAACCATATATATTTTCAAATTCCATTAAATCTCACCCCTTAGAAATTTTCTTAGTTATATTATCAGGTGGAATTTTATTTGGAATAGGAGGAATGATTTTGGCAATTCCATTATATACTGTAATAAAAGTGTTTCTTAAAGTTTTTTTTAGCAATAATGCTCTGGTAAAAAAACTTACAAAAAACATTTAGTTTATTTTTTCACATATTAAATTAAAACTTAAATTTGGATTCCTAATTGGAGAGGTGCCAGAGTGGTAATGGAGCAGATTGCTAATCTGTCGACGGGAAACCGTCGCCGGGGTTCGAATCCCCGTCTCTCCGCACAATACCCTTGTATATTTTTTTGCAAGGGTTTTTAATTAAAGTTTGATTGAATTAATTGATATATATCGTATTAAAAAAGCAAAAAATGCAATGAAAGATGTTGTTAAGACAACGTCTTTGCAAAAAAATAAAATTTTTTCAGATTTTTATTCTTCTAATATTTTTTTAAAAAGAGAGGATCAACAAAAAGTAAAATCATTTAAAATTAGAGGTGCATATAATAAAATAAACTCTTTATCAAAGGATAAAATAAATAAAGGAATTGTATGTGCAAGTGCTGGAAATCATGCACAAGGCTTCGCTCTAACTTGTAAACTACAAAAAATTAAGGGTTATGTTTTTATGCCAAGGATAACGCCAAGACTTAAAATTGATAAAGTTAAAGAGTTTGGAGGTGAATTCGTTGAGATTATATTAACTGGGAAAGATTTTTATGAAGCATATGATAAGTCAGTTATTTTTTGCTCTCAAAAAAAATTAAATTTTATACATCCATTTAATGATTATAAAATAATCGAAGGTCAGGCTACTCTGTTTTTAGAAATATTTAATCAAACGGATGAAAAAATAGATACATTGATCATACCAATTGGTGGTGGTGGATTAATATCAGGTGCAATAAATGTTTTTAAGCAACTATCAAAAAAAACTAAAATTATTGGTGTTCAACCAGCAGGTGCTCCAACTATGAAAAAATCAATTAACCTAAACAAAATAATTACTTTAAATGAAATAGATAATTTTGTTGATGGTGCGGCAGTAAGAAAGGTTGGAGATTTAACATTTGATTATTGTAAGGAATATCTCGATGATATCATAATTATAGACGAGGATGAGATATGTAAAACAATCTTAGATCTTGAAAAAAATCACAATATTATTGCTGAACCAGCTGGTGCAATGTCAATTACAGCATTGAGACAGGTTAAAGAAGAAATCATAGGAAAAAATGTTGTTTGTATTATTTGTGGAGGGAATAATGATAGAAGAAGAATACCTGAAATAGAGTTAAGATCTAATCGTTGGATAAATCAATTTTGTAAATAAAGATTTGTTTTTTTATCTATCAATGCTTTTTTTAATGCATATAATGCTTGTTTAGGTTTTCCATTTTCATAAATACTGAGTATATATTTAGGAAAATTTCCCTTTCCAGGACGGTCATTTAAACCCCAATGATTTAATGTCAATATTCCATTTTCTTTTTTTGAAATTAATGTATTTAAAATATTAATGTAAGAAAGAGTTTGAATATTATTGGTTTCAATTGAATTTGGATTTTCATTTCTAAGCCAAAAGTTTAGCTCAGTTACATGAAATCCCATATCATTTTTATGAGCCCAATCAATTAATAATGAAAGAAAATCTAAATCTTCTTTATTTAAGCCTTTACCTCTTAAGTGAGCTTGCCATCCTAATCCGTCAACCCTAAGACCTATATTTCTTAAATATTCAATGGTTTCCAAAACCTTAAACCACATTACCTTTTCCATTCCACCATTATGATTATAAACAAGTCTGATATTTGGAGCGTACTTGTTAGCAATTTCAAAAGCTCTTATTATATAAATAGGGAATCCATCTTCATTTAAACCAATTTGTGTCCATGGATTCTCCCATGAATTGTCGCCGGGTTTTTCTGCAAACCATTCACCATTCCTTAAAACAGTTTCATTAACAACATCCATCCATTTCACAGATTTTTCATTATTTAATCTTTTACATAGAGCAATAAAATACTCTTCCATGTTCTTTATTAATTCATCTATAGTCCTATTATCATTTTTAGCCCATTTAGAAGCCTGAGGACTAACAGGACCGTGAATTCTTAGAGTAATATTGTTTTTATCTGCAAAATCTATAAAATCATCATGTTTTTTCCATTGCCAAACCCCAGGTCTTGGATGCACAGTTGTTTGTTTAGATGCATTTTCAGGTGTTAGGTAATTAAATTCACCCAAAAATAATTTTTCAATTTTAGTACCCAAAGATGAATGATTAATAGTACCACCAACATAAAAGGAATCTAAAGGATATCCTTGATCTTTGAGAATATTTTTAACAGAGTTTTGATCTTGAGCAATTAAAAATAAGATTCCAGAAAAATAAATTATCAAAAATTTAAACACTCTCATTTAAAAAAATATTGGTGAGAAGAATATTAATATTCCAATCACAATTAGAACAAGCACTATTGAAAGTACTACGTCAATAGTGGTATAAGATTTTTCAGAGCTAATTCTATCAGAGCTAGTTAATGTTCCATATGAAAGACCTTGAATTTTTTTGTAATTTGGCTCGGATGTTAATAATGATGTTGAAATACATAAAGCCACAGAAAAAATAAACATCCATATAGCCATATATGAAAAATTTACAGATGCAAAATCATATAAAAACCCACTATCTATAATACCCTCATTTGTTGCAATCTCTGAACCCAATCTTAAAATCAGTAAAAAAAGACCACTAAAAAGTGTAACAATTGCCGCTTGAGCATTTACTCTTTTCCATATAATTCCAAGTAGGAAAACTGTTGTAACAGGCGGGGCAATATAGGCCTGAACATTCTGTAAGTATTGATACATTACCCCTCCTCCAATTTTTTCCATAATAGGAATCCAGGCAATACCTAGAACAACAATAACAACAGTTGCTATTTTCCCAACATTTACTAAAAATTGCTCTGATTTTTCTGGACTAATTTGTTTATATATATCTATTGTAAAAATTGTTGAGCAAGAATTAAATACTGATGCTAGGGAACTCATCAATGCTGCCATCAAACCTCCGGCTACTAAACCTTTTAGTCCTACAGGTAATAAGGTTGTAACTAGCATTGGAAAAGCTCTGTCTGCTCTTTCAACACCAGTTACTGGGTCTATAACACTGTAAATTTCTGGGTTTTGAATTGTAAGTGCATAAGCAATAATCCCTGGTACCAAAAAAATTAAAATTGGTAAAAGTTTCAAATAAGCTCCAAAAATTGCACCTCTTCTTCCTATTGTGATGTTGTTAGCAGCCAGTGTTCGTTGTACTATATACTGATCAGTACACCAATACCATATACCTACAATAGTTCCACCAAATAGTAATCCCGCCCACGGAAAGTCTGGATCATCCCAGGGTCTCCACATATTAAAATGATCGGGGCTGACTTCAGTAACTGTTTTTGTTAATTCATCCCACCCTCCGACTTCTTGGAAACCTAAGAAGGTAATAATTACAGAACCAAGAATTAAAACAATTGTTTGTAAAGTTTCAGTATAAACAACTGCTTTTAGTCCTCCAATTATGGTATAAATACCTGTAAAAACAACTATTCCAATTGCACCAACCCAAAAATCAAGATTCAATAGTTCTGAAACAACAATTCCACCAGCGTAAATGGTTACAGATACTTTTGTAAGAACATATGCAAATAAAGAAAAAACTGAAAGAAACCACCTAGATCTACTATCAAATCTTTTTTCTAAAAATTCTGGCATCGTAAAGGCCCCACTTCTGATGTAAAAAGGTAAAAACAACCAACCAAGAAGTAATACAATCCATGCATGAAGTTCATAATGAGCAAGAGGGGTTCCAGACGAAAAACCAGTACCAGCGAGTCCTACTACATGTTCAGAGCCTATATTTGAAGCAAAAATTGAAGCTCCAATTACAAACCAACCTACATTTCGTCCAGCTAGAAAATAATCTTCAGTATTTTTATTTCTCTGCAAAGCTACCCATACGGCAACTCCAACAAGAATTGCAAAATATAGTCCTAATACAAACCAATCTAATCCTTCAAATATTGATTTAGTTACATCCATAATTTTTATTTTATATAGTTAAATAATATATTCTCAATTAATTCTTGTTTACCACTTTTTAATTTTAATTTTCCATTAGCTTTTGCAAGATCATACAAATCTTCTAACTTTAATTTACCCTCTTCAAACTTTTTGCCATCTCCATAGTCGAAACTTTCATACCTTTTTTTGAGCATTTCAGACAAAGGAGAATCGGTAAGCAATTTATCAGCAATTAAAAGTGCTCTTGCAAAAGTATCTGCTCCCCCAATATGTGCTAAAAATAAATCCTCAGAGTCTGTTGAGTTTCTTCTTAATTTTGCATCAAAATTTATTCCTCCTCCTTTTAAGCCACCAGCTTTCAAAAATACCAACATTGCTTCAGTGGTTTCTTGAATATTGGTAGGAAATTGGTCAGTATCCCATCCATTTTGATAATCTCCTCTATTTGCATCAATACTACCTAGCATTCCAGCCTTTGCGGCAACCGTTAATTCGTGTTGAAAAGTATGTTGAGCTAAAGTTGCGTGATTAACCTCAATATTAATTTTAAAATCCTTATCCAAACCATACTCTCTGAGAAATCCAATCGATGTTGCAGTGTCAAAATCATATTGATGTTTAGATGGTTCCATGGGTTTTGGTTCAATAAAGAATGTCCCTTTAAATCCTTGAGATCTTGCATAATCTCTACACATTTTAAGGAATTGTGCCATATGATCAAGCTCTCTACCCATATCTGTATTCAAAAGAGACATATACCCCTCTCTTCCGCCCCAGAAAACATAATTTTCACCACCTAATTTAATGGTTGCATCCAATGCTAATTTTATTTGACCACCAGCCCTAGAAACTACATCAAAATCTGGATTTGTGGCAGCCCCGTTCATGTAATGTGGATTTGAAAAACAATTGGCTGTTCCCCATAGTAATTTTATATCACTATTTTTCTTTTTATCCTTAACATAATCAGTAATAAAATTTAATCTGTCCTCAGACTCAGAAAAATCACTAGCTTCTTGAATTAAATCAAAATCGTGAAAACAGAAATATTCAAAACCCATTTTAGAAATAAACTCAAATGCAGCATCAGCCTTGTCTTTGGCTGCTTGAAAAGGGTCTTTAGACTCATCCCATGGAAAATTTTGTGTTCCAGAGCCAAATGGATCAGCACCTTGACCACAAAATGAGTGCCAATATGCAACTGCAAACTTAAAATGATCTTTCATTGATTTTCCAGCTACTATTTGTTCTGGATTATAATATTTAAAGGCCAACGGATTTTTTGAGTCCTTACCCTCAAACTTGATTTCATTAATTCCTTTAAAAAATTCTTTATCTCCAATTATTGCCATAATACTCTAATTTATAATTTTTTCTAAATTTTGTTTCCAGGATTTGTATGCTTCTACATATAATCCTTTTTGCTTTTGCGGTTCAAAAGTTTTAACATAGTCGTTTTTTGTAATTTTGTCCGAGTAAGATTTAAAATCATTAAGTTCACATCCAACTGCCCTTGCAGCACCGTATGCTCCTGTACTATCAAAAATTTCAATTTCTTTATCAATCAATGTAGATATGGTTTGTGAAAACAAATCTGATTGAAATAGGTTGTCATTACCTGCTCTGACTAAGCTTGGACTGAAGTTATCTTGAATCAAAATCTCCATTCCATACATGAATGAAAATGCGATTCCCTCTAGTGTAGCTCTATATAAGTGACTATTTGAATGTAAATTGAGATTTAAGTTTCTAAAACATGAACCAATCTCATTATTGTTAAACATTCTCTCACTTCCATTTCCAAATGGATATAACAATAAGCCATCAGACCCAATCTTAACTTTACTAGCTAATAGATTCATTTGGGAATAATTTTTTGCATTTGTAATGTTTTTGATCCATTTATATTGAATACCTGCGCCATTAATACATAAAAGTTTTCCAATTAATTTATTTTTATTTCTGTAGTTTACATGAGCGAAATTATTTAACCGCAAAGATTCATTTGACTCCAAACTTTCAGTTAATGCATACAAAACACCGGATGTACCACCTGTAGCTGCAACCTCTCCAGAATTTAATATGTTTAATGCCATGGCATTATTTGGTTGATCACCTGCCCTGTATTTAATAGGAATACCTTTTTTAAGGCCTGTTTGTTTAGAGCCCTCAGATGAAATATAACATTGATTTGAAAAATTATCAACTAAATTTGGTACAAGATCATTTTCGATACCATAATAATCTAACAACCAATCAGCTGTTTTATCCTCCTTGAAATCCCAAAACATTCCCTCAGAGAGACCATTAACAGTAGTTGAAATTTCTCCAGACAATTTATAAGCGATAAAATCTCCTGGTAACAAAAACTTGTATACTTTCTCATAAATTTGAGGTTCATTTTTAAGAACCCACGCAAGCTTTGATGCAGTAAAATTTCCTGGTGAATTCAACAAGTGTTCAACACACTTTTTATGTCCGATTTCTTCAAATGCAATATTCCCAATTTCTACAGCTCTGCTATCACACCAAATGATTGAATCTCTAAGTGAATTACCATCCTTGTCAATTAATACAAGTCCATGCATTTGATATGAAATACCAACACCCAAAATCTCGTTTGCATTAATCTTGCTTTCCTTTATTATTCTCTTTGTTCCTTTACAAATTAATTCCCACCAATAATTTGGATCTTGTTCGGCGAATCCATTAGATTTAGATATAATTGGCATTTCCTGTTCTGGCTCATTTATTAAATTAAATTTTTCTCCTGTTACAGCATTTGTTAATGCTATTTTAATCGATGAGCTTCCCAGATCATATCCAATATTATACATCTTTTAATCAATAATTGTATTAATTGTTTCAATGGTACCATCCTCATTATGAAACATCTCAGTTACCTTTACATTTCTTAGAAAATCTTTACCTGAAATTTGAGTATCATGATAAAAGAAATACCACTTATCATTAAACTTCAATGTTGAGTGATGGTTTGTCCACCCTTGGACAGGATTATTTAACACTCCTTGGTAGACAAAGGGACCATACGGATTATCACTTGTAGCATAAACAATATAATGAGTATTTCCAGTTGAATAACTTAAATAATAAACACCATCTTTTTTATGAATCCATGCTGCTTCAAAAAATCTTCTATCATGGTCTTTGGTTAAAATTGGATTTCCATCTTTATCAATTATTCTTACTGGTTTTAGATCTTCAGCAAAGGATACCATATCATCAGACATTAATGCAATTCTAGGAGATATGGCTGGACTGTTTGGCATACCATTATCCTGCGTCTCACAGCCTGAGGGTGTGTATTGATTATTTTCATCCCATCTTTGCAATTGACCGCCCCATATACCACCTAAATACATGTAATATTTACCATCATCATCTTTGAAAACACTTGGATCCATACTGTAACTTCCCTCAATTGGTGTTTTTTTTGATTTGAATGGTCCCTCTGGTTTGTCAGCAACAGCAACACCTATTTTGAAAATATCTTGCTTGTCCTTAGTTGGAAAATACAAGTAATATTTACCATCTTTTTCTGCTGCATCTGGTGCCCAAAACTGTCTTTTCGCCCACGGAACATCATCTAAATCTAAAGCAACATCATGAATTGTAACTGGTCCTCCAATGTAGTCCATAGAAAGCACTCTATAATCTCTCATAGCATATTGACTTCCGCAATCATCATATTTAGGATTTTCCTCAACAATATCATGGGATGGATATACATATATTTTTCCATTAAAAATATGAGCAGATGGATCAGCTGTAAAAATTTCTGAAACCAAAGGCTCATTAATAAATTTTTTCTGCGAATAACCTAGTGTCGCAAAAAATATCATTGTTAAAACTATTTTTTTCATTTTGTAATTATTGGTTTATTAGTAAAATCCCTCATTTTTTTAAGTTTTGTCGAGTACTCTTCAACAATTGTTTTGTATTTAGTGTCTTTCGAAATATCAATCGACTGTTTATTGTCATTTTTCATATCAAATAGCATATAACCTGCTACTTTTACATCACTATCATGAGTAGGTTTCTTATTCCCTTGCCTATCAAAATAAAACTTATTATAATTCAATATTTCATGATATGAAAAATCATGATCTTGGACAACTTCTCTGAACTGATACCTACTATATATTTCTGACTTAAAATCAATATTAGGATTTTCAAGAAGTGGAACCATACTTTTTCCGTGAATATATTCTGGGGGATTAATGCCTGCTACTTCACATAATGTTGGATAAATATCTACGTATTCAACTAAAGCATCAGATTGAATATTCTTTTTCTTTCCAGGTGATGATATAATTAATGGTACATGAATTGCCTCTTGAAATGTGTGATGCTTACACCAAAAACCATGCTCACCCAAAAAGAAACCGTGATCACTCCAAAAGATAATTGTTGTATTATCTCTCATCCCTAAATCATCAAGTGCACCAATAAGTTTACCTATTAGCGTATCAAGGTAACTAACCGTGGAATAATAAGCTCTTATTAAGTCCTCCTCCATTTTGGGACTAACAGGTCCCTTTGAGGGAATATCTAAATATGCATTTCTTAATTCGGTCCATTCGTGAACAGCTCTTGATGGAGCATTTTTAGGAATTGTTCTTAAATCAGAAAAAACAAGATCTTTATCGCTGTAAAGACTTTTATATTTTTCAGGTTGAATAAAGGGTAAATGAGTTGAAATATATCCAACTGCCATGAAAAATGGTTCTTTGGATTCTTTTAACTTTTTTAAATTTTGAATTGCTGTTTTTGTAACTTTTCCATCGTTGTATGCAAAATCATCAACATTCGCATACTCAAATGCAGGTGTTTTAATCTGATTTTTGTTTGTTGGATGATACTCGTCTCTTTGTTTAATTTGTAATAATGATTTTGGATTTTTGTAATCTTTCTGATTTTGGAATGGTCTAAAAAAATCCCAATTTTTGATATTATCCTCACCATGATGATAAATTTTTCCTATTGAAAAAGTTTTGTATCCATTATTTTTAAATATTTCAGCGAGATCTATTGCTTCTGGCAAATCTTCATCTGCTCTGCTGTAATAACTAACAAACCTTGCTTGGCTACCTCGAACACCTGTTAATATGCTCGCTCTACTTGCACCACATACTGCAATATTCGTGTACGCTTGATTAAATTGAATACCTTCACTAGCTAGCTTATCTATATTAGGAGTTTTCATTTGATGATGTCCATAAGAATTCGTCAGTGGTCTCATATCATCAACCCCAATAAAAAGTATATTTTGTTTATTTTCTTGAGAATTAGAAAAGGATATTGAAAAAATAAAAAGAATTATTAAATATTTTATTTTCATAAATAATTCATCTATTGAATTAAAAAAAAGGAGGAAATTTCCTCCTTTTATAAAATTTAAATGTACTTAGTTATTGGCTTCTTGCCTCATTTGCAGCCTTCAGTAAATCAGCAGCTAATTTTTTTCCAAATCTTTTATCAAGCTTGGCTTTAATATTAGTATAACCTGTTCTGTAAACTGCTTTTTTTTCATCTGCAGTTGAAGCTCCACTTTCTTTGATATTATTTGCATTTTCAACAATTTGAGCAAGCTGTACTTTACTGAAAAAAGCAGCATCTTCTGCATTTAAATTCATTTTTTCAATTACGTAACTTGATATCTTTTCAGCATTCTTTTGTTGCCATTTTGTGGCAGTTTGAGACAACATCAAAGAAGGGAAAACCAATAATAAAATTATAATAAGATTCTTCATGATTTTTAATTTATTAGCTCGTTAGTATTAATCTCACTTAAAGGAATTAAAAATTTCATTATTTCAGCTTCATTAGTAGAGAATTTTACTTCTCTGTTTGCAACATACTTCTTTGCACCAACAGCAACTTTTTTACCAAATGAATTATTGTGTGGTAATATAGTGTGATTTAAAAAGTACTGCATTCCTCTTCTTCTAACATGAAATGAATCTTGGCCCTCACCAATTAATTCAAACTTATACTCTTCCATTATAGCATCTCTAAATGAAGCTTGGCCTTGTGTAAATTCAGGTCTAACTGGCACACCAGCTCGATCAAGAACAGGTTTTAAATATGTCATCTCTTGACCATTACCTAATTCGTTCGAGATTTCAGCAAGCATAAGCAACAATTCACCATATCTCATATCAACTATATTTTGACTATTGAATTGGTTTTTATGAGTTCTATCTTTCTCTGTCCATTTGAATAAATACGGGTGAGAATTTCCAAATGAGCTTCTCCATGTCGCAGATGGATATGCCCTAACTCTAGCGGCTGGTCTATCAAACCTATAATAATCATATAAATATGTAGCAGCATATCTTTTATCGGGCATAGTGTTCAAATTATTTGGATTGTAAACTGTATTACCCCCATAAGTTAAAAGGTGATTATCATGCTGAAATGCAGTAACTCTAAACCAGCCGAAATGCATTCCCGCCTTGTATTTCCAAGGTGTAAAATTTCTACCCATTTGAGAGTTAGTTGCATCTTGAGAGATTTGTAATTCAAAAATTGATTCACTTGAATTTTCACCTTCAACTGTAAATAAACTGCCAAAATCATTAACAAGGGCATATTGACCATATGCCTTCATTCCCTCCTCATATGCCATATTCCAGTAATCCATTGCTCCTCCAGCGGTTTGTAAACTTGCATTTGTTGCTATAGCCATGTAAACTTTTGACAATAACATGTTTGCAGCATATTGCTTTGGATATCCTATCCCTGCATTACCATTTAATAAGGCTGAAGCTGACTGTAAATCTGAAATAATTTGACTGTAAACATCAACCTCAGGCGACAAGGCTTTATTTGTATTTCCCTGAGATGGTAATTCTAACCATAACGGAAGATCACCCCATAGTCTTGCTAGTCTGAAATATGACCATGCTCTAACAAAATAAGCGTGTCCTGCAACATCATTAAATGCAACTTCGTCCTGCGTTTGTGGATCTGAAACAGTAGATACAGCAGCAATAGCACCATTAGCTCTAGCAATCGTTTGATATAAACCTTGCCATAAAAACTGCGCATCCATATGATATCCAGGCTTTAAAGAGCATAATGTTGACATATCTCTTGTTGTAACTCTATTCCCTCCTTTTCCAGTATACATTAAGCCTGAAAAAAGATTTTCAAGAAACAAACGTCTTTCCTGAGTATTGTAACCAGTAATTGACTGGTAAATTCCATCTCTTGCTGCCTCAGCACTTTGAACATCTTGATATAATGTTTCATCAAGGAAAGGAGGATTTTCCTCTAAGTCACATGACAAAGTAAAGAGAATTGGGATTATTAATAAATATTTTAAGTATTTCATTTTATTTATAGATTTTAATTTTTTCATTTTTTAAAAAGTTAAATTGACACCAACCAAAATAGACTTAGAGTTTGGTTTATTATTCCAGTCAACACCCTGAATAAGTCCATCATACATGAATGAGGTTATTTCAGGATCATAACCAGAATAATCAGTCCATGTAAACAAATTTGTTCCAGTTACATATACATTAGCAGAATCAATGAAATTGTCAGGTTTAATTGGAATGTCATAGTTTAAAGTAATGTTTTTTAACCTTAAATAACTACCATCCTCTACAAACCTGTCCATTGCTGCAGCAAATAAATTGGATGAATATCCGAGTCTTGGGTATGTGCCGTCAGGATTGTCTGCAGACCATCTATCAGTCCAAGCCTCTTTAATAATATTTCTATATGTTCCTTCAGCATAACCGAATCTATACATATTTCCATTTACAATATCATTTCCTTCAGTTCCATTAAATAAAGCTCTCATAGAAAACCCTTTGTATGATAAATTAACATTGAAACCGTAGATATAATCTGGGTTAGGATTTCCAATTATAGTTCTGTCCGCCAAATCAACTTGGCCATCTCCATTTAAATCTAAGACTTTAATATCTCCAGGTTGAGACATAGATCCGTTAATTCTATACATTTGATCCCCTGACTTAAAAATACCATCGGTTTTCCATCCATAAAACAATGCTGTCTCATGACCTTCCAAGAAAATATTTAATGGGAATTTTATGCTATTTCCACGACTTGGAGTATTTCCTAAATATGATGGAATTTGTTGAACACCATAGGTTCCAGATCCGTTATCCATTAAAATATCACCAGGAATAAGTCCTAAATTTTCAATCTTAGTCTTATTAAATGCAATATTACCACCTACAGTAATATTTAAATCAGCTTGATCAAGGACAGTAACATCTAAACCTAACTCAACACCTTTATTTTCAAGAGTACCTCTATTTATTAGCATATTAGAGAACCCTGTCGAAGTAGGAATCGGAGTTTGTTGTAATAAGTCTTTAGTATTTTTTTCATAGATATCAACAGTACCTGAAATTTTACCATTATCAAATCCAAAATCAACTCCAACATTTAATTGTTCAGTTGTTTCCCAAGTCAAATCAGGATTTGGTATGTTACTTAAAACAATTGGCACAGTTGTTCCATTAGTTGGAGTACCATATAGACTCGATGATGCACCGTAATTAGGTAAGGTTCCATAAGGGCCAATACCATGATTACCAATTTGTCCCCATCCAGCTCTAAACTTAAGACTTGAAAACAAATCTAGGTTTTGAATAAATTTCTCAGATCCAGCTCTCCAAGCTAAGGCAAATGATGGGAAAAATCCATAACGATTATTTTCTGAAAACTTAGATACACCATCTCTCCTAAAACTAGCTGTTAAAACATATTTATTTTTAAAAGTGTAATTAAAACGACCAAGTAATGAAAACATTTGTTGATCGGCTGCTCTAAGTAATAGCGGATTTGAAATTACTTGTCCTAAAAATGGTTGATCTGTTCCTAACTGAGCAGTAACAAAATCTTGTACAGCGTAAGTACTGCTTGAAACATCTCTAACATCATAAGTAACACCTAATGTTGCATTTACCCTGTGATTTCTATTATAATTTCTATTATATCTTAAAAAATTATTTACTTGATAGGTAAGAGCATTTAATTTCATTTGTTGATACAAACCATTTGCATTAGCACCTTGCCATGTTGTTAAACCATAGAATCTGCTTCTATCTTTATCTCTTAAGTTACCTCCTACCCTAAACTCATATTGAAGTCCAGGAACATTAAATTTATATTTAACAGCTAAAGATGCAATAACTCTGTTTTCTTTAGATTCATCAGTAAAATCATCAATCCAAGCAATAGGGTTTGATAAAACATTTCCATCAAAAAAATCACTTATATCTTCCAAGCCATTTGCAATAATAGGATTATATGATACTGTTTGTTGTACAAAACTTTGGTCACCACCAATTAAATCTCCACCCTCTGCAAAGTCAGATTCACTAAAAAATGTTGATAGTCTAGCTTCAACTCTTAACTTGTCATTAATATCATAATTAAGGTTTAACCTTAGATCTGTAGTCTGAAAGTTTGCATTTTCTATCAAACCATTCATATCGTTAAATCCAGCCGAAAGGTAATAGTCACCATTATCAGACGCACCAGAAAATGTAACTCCCAAATTAGAGCTAATGCCTTGTTCATATATATAATCTTGCCAATCATAAAGTTCATTGGGGGTATTATCAATAACATCAGATGGAGTACCATCAGGATTTGTTAGAAATGAATAAACATTATCACCTTCGACTCTGTATCTAGGGCTTTCACCAGCTGCAACTCTAGCAGCATTTGAATAATTTGCATATCCAACTCCATCCAACATATCATATGTCTTAGTTATATCAGCTACAGTTGATGTAAAGTATACATTAAATTTTCCTTTACCATCTTCTTTTGAGCCTGATTTAGTGGTAATTAATACAACTCCATTTGCACCTCTTGAACCATATATTGCTGTAGCAGAAGCATCTTTTAAAATTTCAATACTTTCAATGTCTCTAGGATTAATCCCATTTAATCCACTTTGAGGGTCTTGACCTGTATTCCCAGTTCCAACTGCATTTACATCTTCACCAGCAGACGATATAATAACACCATCCACCACGTATAATGGTTCATTATTTCCTCTTAAACTATTCGTTCCTCTAATTCTAACACTAACACCAGAGTTGGGATTGGCAGCATTTTGAGTAACCTGTACACCAGCTGCTCTACCTTGTAAAAGTTGATCTACGGTTGCTGCAGCTCGTGATACATCATCTTCAACCTTAATAGAACTAACTGATCCAGTCAAGTCTCTTTTAAGTACAGTACCATAACCAATAACTACAACCTCTTCAAGTGCTTCAGTGTCAGGTTGAAGATCTACTGTTATGGAGATTTGATTTGTAACATCGACCTCTTCATTTAGATATCCAATGTAAGAGATGATTAGAACTTGCTCTGCATCTGCAGGAATTGTGATAGAAAAATTTCCATCAAAATCCGTGATAGCACCAATCGATTCAGAACCTTTGAGTTGAACAGTTGCTCCAGGCAATGGAGAACTATTTTCATCATTTACTTTCCCAGTAACTGTTTTGGATTGTGAAAAAACAAATAAAGGAAATAGAAATAATACTAAAAATTTTTTCATATTAATTAGTCAGTTAATTGTTGTTGGGTGTAACTTTTACTCCCATTTTTTAAAAATATGCAAAAAAGTGTACTATTAAAAGTCAAAATCATATTTTTTTAGAGATTGTTTTGAATAATTAATTTATGTAACATTAATTTATTGCTAATTTGATAATTTGAATTTTTTACATATGATATAAAATCAATTGCAAAAAAAATATAATTAATTACTTTTGCATACTCCAATTGGTCGCGTAGCTCAGCTGGATAGAGCATCTGCCTTCTAAGCAGACGGTCGCACGTTCGAATCGTGCCGCGATCACATCAAACCTCAACGCCATGTTGGGGTTTTTTTTTACTTTAATATTTACTAATTTCAGAGTGAAAAATGACGTTATGAAAGTAGTCCTCAAAATAATATTAATAATTATATTTTTTTCTTCATGTCAAAAAAATAAAATTGAAGACAATTTTGTTTTATTGCCGTCTGTAAAAAAAGCAGAGCACAATGGAAAATCATCGTCATTTAATAGCAAATCAGATTTTATTTTTTACTCGCAATCAAATGAGCTTCCAGTTTTATTAAGTCAAACATTAAATTTGAAAAAAGGCACAGCAAGTAAACATAACTTATCATTTAAAATTGACAATGAATTAGACATAGCTGATGAGGGTTATCTTTTAAATATTTATAAAGAAAAAATTAAAATTATAGCAAAGGACAAAGCTGGATTATTTTATTCTTTTAACTCATTAAACCAATTAATTTCTGATTCAAATGATCTAAATATCAATTTACCAATTATTTCAATCAAGGACTTTCCTTCTCTAAAGTATAGATCAATTCATATTGATGTTAAGCACCATACTGAAAAAAAAGAATATTATTTCAAACTTATTGACGAATTAGCTTCTTTGAAAATCAATGGCATAATCATAGAATTTGAAGATAAACTTGGATATGAAAAAAGACCAATTATTGCTGCTCCGGATAGTTATTCCATTTCTTGGTGGAAGAGCTTAAGTGACTATGCGAATGATAGGAATATTAAGATAAGTCCCTTAATCCAAGGTTTAGGGCATGCTTCTTTTATTCTTAAACATGACAAGTACAAAGCTTTGAGAGATGTCTCAGATAATGATTGGGCTTTCAATCCCCTTAATCCGGAAACATATGATGTTCAATTTGATCTTTATAAAGACGCAATTGAAGCTACACCTTATGGTCAATTTTTGCATGTAGGAGGTGATGAGGTAAGAGTTATTGATAGAGATGAAAAAAAGGGATTCGAGCTTAATCTACTGTGGTTGAATAAAGTTTCTGAATTTGCTAAGCAAAATGATAGAATACCAATATTTTGGGATGATATGTATCTTAAACATGGTGGAGTTTGGATGGTTACTAGAAATACAAAACTTTCAAAAGAAAAAGTTGATAGTATATGGATTAAAAATGAAAAAAAATTAACTGAATATCTTGATGATTTTCCAAAAAACTGCATATATATGAGATGGAATTATTTTTACCCTTGGGCAGAAGGAAATCTAAAAACAATAGACTGGTATAAAGAAAATAATCTAAAAGTAATGGGTGCAACAGCTGGTCAAACCAGATGGGTCTTAATGCCACAAGATTATAGTAATATTGAATCAATTAAATCATTTTCTTTAACTTCAGTTAAAAAAGAACTCGATGGTCTGCTACTTACTTTATGGGATGATGACTCGCCACACTTTGAACTTTATAAACGTGGAATCTATGCTTTTGCAGAATACACTTGGGGAGGAAATGATTTGAGTTCCAAAGACTTTAAATCAAAATTTCGACATAAATTTTTCTCACCATCATTTAATGATCCAAAATTTGAATTTATTGACGATCTAGACAAGCCTGTAAGAGATTGGGCAAATTTATTTATCAAGGAAAAAAAGCACAGAAATCAAATAACAAAAACTAGTTTGCCACTAGAAACTCATATTATAAATCTTCCAGAAATTAATAATCCAGGAAAATGGAATCAAAAATTTGATAAAAAAATAACTATTGCTCAGAACCACATTAAAGATTTAAAAATAATACTAGAAAAAATAAATCTGCAACAAACAAAAACAATTAGAGGAAGTTATGCATTGGAGGTATATGAACAAGTTGCAAAACTATCTTTATTTAGCTATGAAACTTTTATTGCTATTTCAAATTTTGACAAAGGAGAAAATGATCTAAGTTTATTATTAAATAAAATGGAAGAATTTACCTCAATAAGAGATAATTTTGAAAAAGTATATGCAAAAAGCAGAAACATAATCAAACCTGACAATTATATTCTTGATCAAGATCATCACAATCATACTGCTAATCAAACATTAAATATGGATTGGCAATTTATAGCTGAAATTAAACTTTTTGAAAAAATTAACTTAACTTATAATTGATATGAAAAATTTATGTGTTTGGCACGAAAAGTTTACTGAAAAAAAGAGATTATTCTGGAAAGTAACACATTATCAAGCTTACTGGATATCTTGGTTCAAAGGCATCGTGATGGGTTTTTTGATTGGATTTTTATTTTCATGTGAAAATTCAAAAAAATCCTCTGAATGGACTTATTTATTTGATGGAGAAACAACAAATGGATGGAGAGCATATAATGGTAAAGAAATTCCAAAAAAGTGGGCTGCAATTGATGGTAATTTAACCTTTGATACTCAATTAAAAAAAGAAGAAAATTGGGAAGGCGGAGGTGATATAATATATCACATGGAGGAGTTTGAAAATTTTGAATTATATCTTGAGTGGAAACTTCCTGTCGGTGGAAATAGTGGTGTTTTTTACCACGTAAAAGAAGGATATTCTGCACCCTACGCAGTATCCCCCGAATATCAACTAATTGATGATTTTGGTTGGGGAAAACTAAATAACTCGGAGCTTGAAGATTGGCAAAAAGCAGGCGCTGACTATGCTATGTATCCTGCTGATGAAAAAATTAAAAAGTTAAAGCCTGCAGGTGAATGGAATTCTACAAAAATTAAATATACTCAAGAGAGAGTTGAACACTGGCTAAATGGTGAACTAATTGTTTCATTTGTTCCTTATTCTGATGATTGGTATGAAAGAAGAAATTCAGGAAAATGGGATCAATTTCCTGACTATGGTAAATTCAAAAAAGGATACATAGCTTTACAAGACCATGATAGCCCAATTTGGTTTAGAGAAATTAAAATTAAAAAATTATAGAAATGACAAAAAGAAGGACCTTTTTAAAAAACACATCTCTTTTAGGATTAACACCATTAATACCTAATTTTAATTTGTTAAATATAAATGATAAAGTAAAAACTGCCCACATAGGTGTTGGAGGAATGGGAAAATCAGACCTCAATGACATTGCATCTCATAAAAATGTTGAAGTTTTTGCACTTTGTGATGTTGATAATAAAGCTTTAGTTGAGGCAGGGAAATTATTCCCTAATGCAAAGCTTTTTAAAGACTACCGTGAAATGTTAAAAAATATTCATGATGAAATTGATGCGGTCATTGTCTCAACACCAGATCACACTCACGCACCTGCATCCATAATGGCAATGAACCTTAATAAACATGTTTACTGTCAAAAACCATTAACTCACCACGTTTCTGAGGCTAGAAAAATGAAAAAATTAGCTGAAGAAAAAAATTTAATAACTCAAATGGGTATTCAGGTTCATTCTTTTTATGACTATAAGTTAGCCACTCTTCTAATTAAATCAGGAATTATTGGAAAAGTTAGCACAGTAAGAGCATGGTGTCCAAAAAATTGGGGATATGATGGGCCTGCACCAATAGGAGAAGATTCAATACCAAACTCTCTTGATTGGAATTTATGGCTTGGAACAGCAAAAGAAAGACCCTACAAAGAAAAAATTTATCATCCTGGCATGTGGAGAAAAATTGTCGATTTTGGCTGTGGAACTTTGGGTGATATGGGTGTTCATATTTTTGACACTCCTTATAATGCTTTGGAACTTGACGTTCCCATTACTATTAAAAATAAATGTAGAAAGCCTAATAACTTTGGTTTTCCTGAAAAAAATTATGTTGAGTATGTTTTTCCTGGAACAAAATATACAACTGACACACTAACATGGATTTGGGAAGATGGAAAAGGTTCTCCAAAAAAACATAAGGATTTAAAACTACCTAATGGTGATAAACTTCCATTACAAGGAGCTATGTTTATGGGTGAAAAGGGAAAACTACTTCTGCCCCATTTTATGGAGCTTCCAAAATTGATTGTGGAAAATGAATACAAAGATTTTGATGTTTCAAAATTTGTTGAAAATGGTGATTTGAGTGAAATTCCAGTTAGAGATTATGGAAAGGAGTCCCACTTGCACTATCATCAATTCATAGATGCATGCCTTGGTAAAGATGAGTGTACTGCACCTTTTTCATACTCATCTAGATTAACAGAAACCATCCTTCTTGGTGTCATTGCTGGAAGATTTCCAGGAAAAACACTTCACTGGGATAATTCAAAAGCAAAGTTTGAGGAAGATGAGGCGAATATCTATTTAGATTCAACTTACAGAGATTTTTAATTTATGAATAATTTAAACAGACGAAGTTTTTTAAAATCAACCACAATTTTTACTGGTGCAACTTTAATAAGTCCATCAATACTAAGTTGTCAAAATCCAAATAGTAAATTAAATATTGCTGTAATTGGAGTTGGTGGAAGAGGTGGAGCTAATTTTAACCCTGTTCTTGAATCAGAAAATATAGTTGCCATGTGCGATGTTGATGATAACAGAGCAAAAAATGGTTATGAAAAAATTAAATCTCTTTTCCCAAGTGTAAAAAAATTCACTGATTTTAGAGTGATGTTCGATAAAATGCATAAGGATATTGATGCTGTAATTATAAGTACACCTGATCACACTCACTTTGCTCCTGCTATGATTTCTATGGAGTTAGGTAAGCATGTCTACATGGAAAAACCATTGGCCCATAACGTCTGGGAATGCAGAACATTAAAAAAGGCTGCCAGTTATTACAATATTGTATCTCAAATGGGTAATCAAGGGCATACAACAAATGGAGTAAGACAAATTAAAGAATGGTATGAAGCTGGAGTATTGGGCGAAGTTCGTGAAGTTCATGCGTGGATCGGAAGTTTTGATTTTAGACCTGGCCACTATTGGACACTTCCAGAAAGTTTTCCTCCTCCAAAGTATGAGATTCCTAATCATCTGGATTGGGATTTATGGTTAGGACCTGCAAAACTTAGAGACTATAATCCAGTATATGTCCCTAAATCATGGAGAGGATTTTATGATTTTGGAAATGGTCAATTAGGCGATTGGTCTTGTCACACTTTAGATGGCCCTTTTTGGGCTTTAGATCTAGGAATGCCTTATGAAGTTGATTCATATGTTGAAAATAGAATTAATGACCATCATTTTGTATGTGAGAAATCAATTGTTACATATAAATTTCCAGAAAAAAACAATAGACCAGGTATAACAATGAAATGGTATGAAGGTGGTTTTAAACCAGAAATTGATCCATCATGGCCAATCAAAGAGCTTTGGGGCGGAGGTATGATTATGGTTGGTTCAAAAAACTCTCTGATAACTGGAGGGAGACCTAATAACCCAAAACTTTTAATTTCTGATGAAGAATGGTTAGAATTCAAAAATAATTTGCCAAAAGAAACAATACCAAGACTTAAATGGGGTGATGAAACCCCAGTTCAGGAATGGATTGATGCTATCAAAAATAACTACCTGCCTGAATCAAACTTTGGTTATGGGGCAGATCTAACAGAGATGGCACTAATTGGAACACTATCTCAAAGGTTTGGAGCTAAAATTAATTATGATTCAAAAAATATGAAAATTACCAACCGTCCAGATATAGACGCATATATAAAAGAACCTGTTAGAGAGGGATGGGAATATGGTGGCTCAATTAGCTAGATTTTTGAAATATTCCTGGACCCTAATAATTGCATTCAGTCTTATGTCTTCCCAAAATAAATTAATATCGCCTCTGTGATAATCCTGCAAAGTAGATATTATCACAGATTTAAATAGGCCAATTTTTGGAGTTCGTAAAAAAACTCCATTTTGTATATATTCAATTTGAAGGGCATTGCTGTATATCTTTTCATTTAAAAATAATAAACCCTTGTGTTGTGAATACGTACTTGTTCCACTTGAATTCCATGTTACTGGATTCGAACATTCAGCATCCATTAACCATTCTCTATCGACAGTAACATTTCTTTTTTTATCTTTTTTAAATATTTTATATGTATTCCATGTCAAATATCCTCCAGTTTGAGTTGGTGAACTCATCAACTCTAAATCAAAAAAATCATTAGATGTCACCCTAGTGCCTGGTAAGTATGCTGCTATCAACTTACTTTTCAATTTCTTACCATCAAAAAAGTCTTGCAAAAGCCTTATTGCGTGTCCTGAACCTTGACTGTGTCCTGCAATAATAATTGGTCTTCCCTCGTTGTATTTTTGCAAGTATACCTCAAAAGATCTTTTAATATCCGCATAAGCTAGTTCAAATGCTCTCTTCCCTCCATTTTCCCATCTAAACTCATCAAAAACTTTATAATGAGCCTGCCTATAATTTGGGGAATATAGATTTCCTGAATCTAACCAGGCGGTTGACTGATATTTGATTGTTGACTCCATCATAGTATTTGCGAAATCATTATCGTATACATCCGAATTCCAATTTTTATTTCTTTTATCTGTGAATAAAGTAGGTACTATAAAGAAAACATCCGCCCTCATCAAACCATTGTTTTTATCTAAAAAAGGATACTCTTTTAGATCTTTTTGAGGATGCACTAACCAATCTTCAATATTTTCATATGTTGGTTTTTGAGGTGGTGTATTTTCCTCAAAATCTACAATTTTATAATTTATGTCTCTATTATCCGATCTTAAAAGACCACAAGAATTTAATAGAAAGAAAAAAGAAATAATGATATATATTTTACTACTTTTAAAAGACATTATTCAAATTTATCAAATATGATGAAATCAAAAGGCAATATCTTTAGAGAATTATTTATATCTATTATTTCAATATCATTAATTTCTTGTTCATTTAATCAACAAAAAGTTTATTTGAAAAAAATTGAAGGCTCTCCTGCCTATGAAGATTCTTCTCTACAAATAAAAGAAATAGTTAAATCTGGTGAAAAATATAATTTCTCTTTTGATATTAACAATTATGAACTAGGCATCAAGACAAAAAAAGAATTTGATTATGACTTGGCAAATTCAGCTAAAGGACAACACATCCATTTTATTTTAAATAATGGCCCATACTCTGCGCATTATGATCAAAACTTTGATTATGAACTGCCTAATGGAAACAATGTAGTTTTAGCTTTCCTATCCAGATCATACCATGAGTCAGTTAAAAATTCTGATGCTTATGTTCTCACTCAAATTGGTGATTCAAATAAAATCAACTTAGAAAGTGAGTTTCTTTTCTACAGCAGGCCAAAAGGAACATATGAAGGTTTGGATACTGAAAAATTGTTACTTGATTTTTACTTGGTAAATACAAAATTATCAGCTACAGGTAATAAAGTGAAATTAACAATCAAGCAAGGAACATTCACTCATCAATTTATGATTGACAGCTGGGATGCATATTACATTGAAGGATTGGATAAAGGTGATGTTACGATAAAACTGGAACTGGTTAATAATGAAGGCAACTTGATTGAAACTCCATTTAATCCTTCAGAAAGGGTTATAACGTTAAAATAATTTTAAAATTTCCTTTTAGTGTTTAGTTTCTCTATGTCACTTAGATCTTCATTTGAGATAACCTTTAAAAAAGAAGGATGTTGTTCAATTGCAAATTCAATTTTTTCAACAATTGACTCAATTGAATCATTTTGATAGTCAATTTTTAACGGTTCTTTAATTTCCATACTTTGAAGGATTCCTTTCTTTTTAATTCGGATACCTTTTTTGTCAAAGGATCTTCTAAATCCATCGATAACAATAGGAATAACTACCGGCTTAAATTCTTTTATTATATGTGCTGTCCCTTTCCTAATTGGTTTAAATGGTGTTGTAGTACCTTGAGGAAAAGTTATAACCCATCCATCATCTAGCGCTATTCCTATATTAGATATATCACTCATTTTTACTTGCCTATTAATATCTTTTCCTTTGTCTCTCCAAGTTCTTTCTATTGAAACTGAGCCAGCATACGCTAAAATTCTAGGAAGAGGACCTGCCCTCATTGTTTCTTTAGCTGCAACAAAATATATATTGAGTTTTGGTTTCCATAGATAACCAATATTTTTAATTGAGTCAACTCTCCCACTCAGTCCCGCATTAAAAACATGAAACATCGCTACAACATCAGCAAAATAAGTTTGATGATTTGAGACAAATAATACATTTTTCTGAGGAATTTTGTTTAAAATTTCTGAGCCCTCAATTTTTAATTTGTTAAACCCTTTGAATCTTTGGTGAGTTAAAAGACCCAAAATTCTAATCAACCAGGTTTTAATAAAAAGTATATGACCGAATGGATTTCTCTTGAACAATGGCAACTTTTTGAGTTAGGCAAATATAAGACAATAAATTATTGGTTAAATAGTGATAAAAATTCATTTAAAATCATAGCGGTTGCCCCCCAAACGACATGATTTTCAATTAAAAAAAAGGGACACTCTATTTTTTTTTCATTAATGTAACCGTACTGAATATTTAAATTCATTAAAGATGTAAGTTTTGGTTTTATTACTTTAACAACTTCATCACGATTTGGATTTAGTAAAGGTGTATTCTCAATAATAAAAATGTAAGGCCTAACTAAAAAATTACTAGGCGGAATATAAATATCGGTTAGTTTGAATTGAAAATTCATATTTTCTTTTATTATTCCAATTTCTTCAAAAGTTTCTCTTTTCGATGTTTCAATTAAATCTGAATCATCATACTCTTTTTTTCCACCAGGGAGAGAAATCTGATTAGAGTGAACTCCATCGTATTCATTTCTTAAAATAAATGGAAGTATGACATCGTTATTTAAATCTGGGTAAAAACATAATGAGACTCCAGCATCATGGGTTTTCGAATTTAATTTAAACTTTTTTAATAGTTGAGTTCTGTTTTTTGGTGCTAATTCTAAATGAGATTGAACCCCAGGAAGAGATTTATTTTTTAATTTTATCAATCTATGTTTAAATACATCAAATTTCATTTTCCAAATTTATTGATTTGCGCAATCATGATAACATCATGTCAAAATAAACCTAAACCTATAATTGAACAAAAATCAGTAAAAAAAATAGAAAAAAATGCAGTCAAGTCTGTAGCAAATGAATTTATTTTAAATGATGAGAATGCAATACCATTCTTTTTTGAATATGATAAACAAAATAAAGAAAATAAAGTCCGTATAGAAACAAGATTTGGTAATATAGATATTCAATTATTTAATGAAACACCATATCACAGATCTAATTTTATCTACTTAACCAAAAAAAAATATTTTGATGGGACTTCATTTCATAGAGTGGTAAAGGATTTTATTATTCAAGGTGGAAATTCAGATTCATATGAAATTTCCAAAAGAAGACGTAAAATAGGAAGATACTTATTACCACCTGATACAAAGAAAGGATTTAAGCATCATAGAGGAGTTATATCAATACCAAGCAGTGATATAGATAATCCTTATAAACTAGCCTCACCATATGAATTTTTTATTGTTGTAGATAAAAATGGGGCTTATCACTTAGATAAGAATTATACACCATTTGGTAAAGTAATTAAGGGAATGGATGTTGTTGATATTATTTCCAACATTGAAACAGATAAAAGAGAGTGGCCAATTGATAATGTTAAAATAAAAGTTAAAATTATTGATTAAAGTACACCAATTAGGTGTGGGTGTTTGTTTATATAATTTTCAACCCATATTTTAAGCTCTTCATATTCATGGGGTAATAAAACTAAAGAAGCTTTTTTTAATTCTTTTTTAAATAAATAAAAGTTAAATGTAACTTTCTTTAAAACTTTTTTTGTGTACTTAAAAACTAGACGAGACATATCTAAAATTATAAACAATAGTGATAATTTTTATTTAAAAAAATGTTAAAATTTTCTCTTAAGGCTCCACTCATACGTAAATTCAGAAACTAAATCACCTTCACTGTCATAACCTTTAGACTTTAATTTTAAAAAGTCTGTTTGATTTTTTGAATTTAAATTAGAAAAAACTTCTTTTACCTTATCCATTTCATCACAACTAAAAATGATTTTTCCTCTCGCTTTTTTATAAAATTTTGAGGAGTTAGCAGTTACTAACATTGAGATATCATAACCTAAAGATTCTTTTACATTTATTATTAGCATACCTGTTGCAAGTTCACTAGCCATTCCCTGAACAGCCCAGTACAATGATTTGAATGGATTACTGTTAAACCAATTATGTTTTACTTTAACATGGCAACCTTGATCATCTAATTTGATTACACGCACACCACATAGCCATGCAGATGGCAAATCCTTAAAAAGAAATAAATTGTATTTAAACATACTAATCAGCTCTAGAGGCTAAATATCTTTCTGCATCCAATGCAGCCATACAGCCGGTTCCTGCTGCAGTCACAGCTTGCCTGTATTCTTTATCTTGAACGTCCCCAGATGCGAAAACACCAGGAATATTAGTTTTGGTTGTCTTTCCATTTGTTTTAATATATCCAGTTTCATCCATATCTAACTGTCCTTGAAATAAATCAGTATTTGGTTTATGACCAATAGCAACAAAAAACCCTGTAATGTTAATGTCCTCAATTTCTTGAGTTTTATTGTTGACAATTTTTAAACCCTCTACAACATTATCTCCAAGAACTTCAACTACCTCAGTATTGTATCTAAGATCAATATTAGCTTTAGAGTTAACTCTATGTTGCATAGCCTTTGAAGCTCTCATTTCACCTTTTCTTACGAGCATAGTAACCTTTGAACATATATTTGAAAGATAAGTTGCTTCCTCAGCTGCCGTATCACCACCACCAACTATTGCAACCTCTTGACCTTTATAAAAAAACCCATCACAAACAGCACATGCAGAGACACCTCCTCCAATTAATCTTTGCTCACTTTCCAAACCTAAATACTTTGCTGATGCACCAGTAGAGATTATTACTGTCTCAGCTTGAAGAACCTTATCATGATCAATTGTAATTTCGTGCAAATCATTACCATTTTTAGAAAATTTTACTTTAGTGGCTTCTCCAATTCTAACGTCTGTTCCAAACCTCTCAGCTTGCGCTTTAAGTTCTTCCATCATTTTTGGCCCATCAATTCCATTTGGATATCCAGGAAAATTATCAACATCTGTTGTAGTAGTAAGCTGACCACCAGGTTCCATTCCAGTATATAAAACTGGTTTTAAATCAGCTCTCGAGGCATAAATAGCAGCTGTATAACCAGCAGGCCCTGAACCGATAATTAAAGTTTTAATTTTTTCAAGAGACATGGTCTCAAAATTAATATAAAAATTTGTGTTTGTTGTTAATATAAAGAGTTTTATATTAGCACCCGTTTTCGGGGTGTAGCGTAGCCCGGTTATCGCGCCGCGTTTGGGACGCGGAGGTCGTAGGTTCGAATCCTGCCACCCCGACATTTAAAAATTCCAATTAATTGATAATCAGTTGATTGGATTTTTTTATTATGGATACTAAGTATCCAAATTCAATTTATTTTATGTTTTTTCTATGTCTTGACAAATAAGGTTTCATACCATCAGAAACGTGAGACAATTTCATTTGACTATTTACCCCTAAACTTTGTAAGTCAGATGAACTTAGTTTATTAGAAATAATAATATCTCCATTGTCCTTAAATGAAATTAAATTTTGATCGAACAAACTGTCCATATTTGGAGAAAGTAATATTCCATTTTCAGGATCATATTTTTCCTCTCTTTTTGAGTCTCTGTATGGAACTATGTGAGAACTTTTTAAGATACTTACAACTCCAGAACCACTAACTCCACATTTATTTTTCCATTTTTTTAGTAACATCTTTCTGTAAAGGTGTTGACCAACTCTTTGTGTAGATGTAACTTGTCTTTCTGTCTGATTTGGTAAATTGAGATGATAATCCAATGATTCATCTAAATCTTTTTGTTGTTGATCTATCTTTGATTTTTTTGTTGTAGATAAGAGTATAAATTGAAAACCGTTTCTGAGATTACCATCTTCGTCCTTATTTTTATACTCGATAAAATCAACTAATTCTAATTGGTCAATATACTTCCAGAACCCTGAATCATCAGTTTTTTCAAAGAGGTGAATATTTTTTTGATTTTTTTGATGATAAAGAATAGATTGATTTCCACTTGTCATTTTCATATCACCCTTTCTTCCCTCCCCACTGTAGTAGAAATAACCATTTTCCCATTTATCTATGTATACTTTTTGTTGATCTGAGTTTGGATTAGTAAAAAGAAAAATTAATGGGTAGGTTGTACTATTTGATATACCTTTTTGTCTGTTACCCCCAAATTCATCATGAATTTTTGAACGTTTATAATTTTTTCCCTTTTCAAAAAACACAGAATTGATTAGTTCCGATTTTGAATTATAAATGTATACACCTGTTTCAGTTCTGATGAATGTATTTTCATGAACACCAACACCAAGAATCCTCCTCATACTATCGACTTTTATATTGGTTTCTTCAGAAACAACTTTGTAGTGGGTTGGTTTATTGTTATTCTTTAAAAAATAATCAATAACTATATCTTTTTGGGTTTTAAGATTGTTCTCCATCTACTAAATATAATTAAATAGTTTATATATTTTTTGGATACTAATAGTATCCAAAATGAGTGAAAATGAAGTAAAAAAATAGGTTTTACCCAGTGTATACGAAGGAAAGGAGGGTAGGTTCAGATTCTGCCACCCCGACAATCTAATAACCAATTAGTTGATTTCAATTAATTGGTTTTTCTTATTTTTAGCCCTGTATGAATTGGAACTGTAAGTCAACTTGGAAACGAGCTAAGTCAAATACTCTTTGGTGTCTTGCTGGATGTTCAATTGGAGATTTTGGTACAATATTTTATTTCCAAAACATTGATCATAATTGGAATAACTTTGAAGTAATGGGTTTAGCAATAATAAATGGTTTAATTACTTCTATAATTTTTGAAACAATAATTTTATTAAAACAAATGGATTTTTTTTCCTCACTAAAAACTGCTCTTGGCATGTCTTTTATATCCATGATTGGAATGGAAATAGCCATGAATTTAACAGATCTCTTACTTACAGGCGGTGCAATGTTAACATGGTGGGTAGTTCCCATAATGCTTCTTGCTGGTTTTTACACTCCTCTCCCCTACAATTATTGGAGACTAAAAAAGTACAACGTTAGTTGTCATTAAATTATATTTGTAGCTGCGGGATGTAGCGCAGCCCGGTTAGCGCACACGGCTGGGGGCCGTGGGGTCGCAGGTTCAAATCCTGTCATCCCGACTTTATAAAAACAACTATTTTTTATTATGATGATATTTAATACTTTTAAAAACTAATATAATTTAAGCGATATGAAAAAATTTATTTTAATAATAATCATGGTCTTGGCGTCTTGTTCACAAGGTATTTCAGTTGATAATGGAGATTGGTCAGGAACTATAAATGCAAACAGTGAAGAAAGTAAGATTGTTGAAAAACTTGCTGCTGCTTACGTCAATGGAAATTTTGAAATTGCAAATGAATATTTAGCTGACGATGCTGTTCATTTAGTAAATGGTGTAGAATTTACTAATGAGGAATGGGTTGCTGGATATAAGCAAGATCAAGAAGTTTTTGATAACATAAAACACAATGATGCAAACATAACAACAATGTATTACAACAATGGTAAAATTTTTACAAATCATTGGTTGACCTGGACTGGAAACTCTAAGATTTCAGGTGAAGCAAATACAATTCACTATTATGGTTACTGGGAGTGGAAAGATGGGAAAATCATAGCTACTGGTGCTTATATGGATACTCAGTGGTATTTCAATGAAATTGGAAAATATTTAGAGACTAAATAATTAATTAAACCTCCATCAGGAGGTTTTTTTTATTAATTTTATTCAATGAAAAAGCTAATTTTAATTCTTACTTTTTGCATTTCATGTGCTCAAACGGATGAGACTATAATTACTCCAACAGAAATAAATTACACAATTGAAAAAATTCATGAAACAGACTATGTTCCCTGGAGTGTAGAATTTATTGATAAAAATACATTCTTATATACTGAAAGACGGGGTAAAATGTTTAAAGTTTACAATGGAGAATCAATTGAAATTGAAAACATACCAGATGTTTTTTTGAAAAATCAAGGTGGTCTTCTTGACATTGAGTTACATCCCAATTTTAGTGTCAATAATAAAATTTTCTTTTCATTTTCAAAGGGGGATAATGATACTGGAGCAAACACTGCAGTTGCAAGTGCTACACTAATTAATAACTCTCTTGAAAATATTGAAATTTTATACCATGGTGAAGAACTAACTACATCATCTTTACATTGGGGATGCAGGTTACAATTTAATAACGATGGTTATTTATTTTTTACAATTGGAGACAGAGGAAATAGAAATAAAAATCCTCAGAATATCGCATTAGACGGTGGTAAAGTTTACAGAATTAACGAGGATGGGACAATTCCCAATGATAATCCATTTGTAAATGAAAGTGGAGCAAAAAAAGCAATTTTTTCTTATGGCCACAGAAACCCTCAAGGAATGTTTAAACATCCATTAACAGGTGAAATATGGACTAATGAACATGGTCCTAGAGGAGGCGACGAAATTAACATAATTTCATCTGGGAAAAATTATGGTTGGCCAAAAATTACATATGGTATTAATTATAGTGGTACTACTATAACAAATGACAAAGATCTACCAGGTATGGAACAACCGCTGTATTATTGGGTTCCTTCAATTGCACCGAGTGGATTTGAATATTTAAATTCTAAAAAATATTATGATTGGAATGGAAGTATTCTTGTAGGTTCTTTAAAATACATGTATCTAGAAAGATTGGTGTTAGATCAGAATAACAATGTTAAATATAGAGAGAAAGTCGCTGAAAACATAGGTAGAGTTCGAGATGTAAAAATAAGCCCTGATGGATTTATTTATTTAGCAGTGGATAACAAGGGTATTTTTAAAATAGTTCCTTAAGAGTGATTGTTGTTGCAATTGCAGGAGGAACAGCCTCAGGAAAAACTACCCTTTCGAATAGAATTGTTGAGCATTACAAAAATTTTAATGTAAAGTATCTTTCACTAGATTCATATTATAAAGATTTTAGCAATCTATCCTTCAGTGAAAGATCAAAAATTAATTTTGATGACCCTGAATCATTAGATTTTGATTTTTTTTATCAACAGATAAATGAATATTTAAATGGTTCTATTATCAAAACACCGTGTTACTCATATAAAAGTCATAAAAGACTTAAAAAAACATTATTGCTTAGACAAGGAGATCTTCTAATTTTAGACGGTATTTTGATTTTGTTAAAAAAAAGTATTAGAGATTTTTTTGATTTAAGTATATTTTTGAACCTAGATTCATCTAAGAGGTTAAATAGGAGAATAATTAGAGATGTTGAAGAGAGAGGAAGAAGTCAAGCTGAAGTTCAAAAAAGATTTATCAAAATGATAAATCCTATGCATGACAAATTTGTTGAACCATCAAAAAAATATGCGGATTTAATTTTAGATGAGGATTATGATTTTAAATTGATTAAGAATAAAATTGATCAGCTACTGTATGGAAATCTTCAAAAAAATTAAAAACTCTAAATTTTTTAAAATTGTTAGCAACTTATACATTTTAATCTCTGTTGTATTTTTCATTTGGATTTTTTTTATAGACTCAAACTCAATATTAGTGAATATTAAGTTGAATAAGGAAATAAGCGAATTAAAGGAGAGGAAAGACATCTTAGAAAATCAAATCCAAATTGATAAGAAGATAATATCAAACTTGCAAAATCCAGATAGCCTAGAAAAATATGCAAGAGAAAAGCTTTACATGAAAAAAGAAAATGAAGAAATTTTTATAATAGAATTTGAAAAATAATGGGTAAAATAATTTCAGTTTCAAATCAAAAAGGTGGAGTTGGAAAAACAACAACTTCACTCAGTCTTGCCGCATCTCTTGGTGTATTAGAAAAAAAAGTATTATTAGTAGATGCTGATCCACAGGGAAATGCATCATCTGGAATAGGTATTTCAAAAGATGATTATGAAAAGTCTAGTTATGATGTCCTTTTAAATCAATGTAAAATTGAAGAATCAATCATACAAACTAAAAGCCCGAACCTTGATATTATTCCTGCTAACATAGATTTGGTAGCAGTAGAAATTGAACTTGTTGATGCAAATAAAAGAGAATATATGTTGAGTAATATGCTTAATAAAATTAAAGAAATTTATGATTTTATTATTATCGATTGTCCACCATCTTTAGGATTAATTACTATAAACGCCTTAACTTCATCTGACTCAGTAATAATACCTATCCAGTGTGAATATTATGCTTTAGAAGGTCTCGGAAAATTATTAAATACTATAAAGGGAGTTCAAAAGGTTCACAATGAAAAACTAGAAATTGAGGGAATTCTATTGACTATGTTTGATTCAAGACTTAGGCTTTCAAACCAAGTTAAAAATGATGTAAAAAAACATTTTGGTAATATGGTTTTCTCAACAATAATCCCTAGAAATGTTAGTTTAGGCGAAGCTCCAAGTTATGGTGAAAGCATAATTGTATATAACTCCACTAGCAAAGGGTCAAAAAGTTATATTAAATTTGCTCAAGAAGTAATAAATTTAAATTAGTTTGGCTAAAGCATATAGAAAAAGAGCATTAGGGAGAGGTCTTTCAGCAATTTTAAGTGATGAGGATAATAATAGATTTACAAAATCTGCTTCTTTAAATTTTGATGAAATTGAAATTGATTTAATCGATTTGAATCCTTATCAGCCAAGAACAAACTTTAATCAAAAAGATATAGATGAATTAGCATCCTCAATAAAAGAACTCGGATTAATTCAACCAATTACAATCAAGACAAAAGATAATAGATATGAATTAATTTCTGGTGAAAGAAGGTTAAGAGCATTTAAAATTTTAAAACTTAAATCAATTCCAGCATATGTCAGAAAAGCTGATGATCAAGCCTCGCTTGAAATGGCATTAGTTGAAAATATTCAAAGAAAAGATCTAGACCCTATTGAAATTGCAATCTCATATAATCGTCTGATTGAAGAGTTGAGTATATCACATGAGGAAATGAGTAAAAGAGTTGGTAAAGACAGATCAACTATTTCAAATTATATTAGATTACTTAAACTAGACCCAATTATTCAAAGCGGCATCAGAGATAATTTTATTTCAATGGGTCATGGAAGATCATTAATTAACATTAAGTCCAAGGATACGCAACTAATTATTTATGAAAAAATACTCAGAAACGGTCTTTCAGTCAGACAAACTGAAAAAATAGTTAAAGAACTTAATAATAAAAAAGTATCACGAGTTACAAATTATAATGAAGGGTTATTAAAAAAAATAAAATTACTTGAGACAAAATATAAAACAACTCTCGAATTAAAAATGAGAAATGAAAAGGGACAACTATCATTTAAGTTTAAGAATGTTGCAGAACTTAATAAATTGATCAAAAGACTCAATGAATCATAAATTCTTTTTAATTTTTTCTATTACATTCCTATCAGTATTCTCATATTCTCAAGAGGAGGAAACAAATAGTCAAATAGATATTTTAAGGCCATCAAAAGCTGCTTTTTATTCTGCTGTACTTCCAGGACTAGGCCAAATATATAACAATAAAGCGTGGAAGGTACCGATTGTTTATGCAGCAATTGGTATTTCTGGATATTCATATGATTTTAATAAAAAAAAGTTTTGGTCGTACAGAGATGCATACAAGAGAAGAAAGGCAGGTTATAGTGATGACCAATATCAGGGCATAATTATAAATGATGACAGATTACTGGACGGCCAAGATTTTCATAAAAAATATAAAGATTTATCAATGGTCTTTTTAGTTGGATTTTATTTTTTAAATATTTTAGATGCTAATATTGACGCTCATTTACTTGATTTTAATGTAGATGAAAATCTTTCATTTGAACCTTATTTTGAAAATGATGCTATCTTCAACCAAAATTTAGGTATAAAATTAAAAATTACCTTATGAATGTTGCGATAATTGGATATGGAAAAATGGGAAAAGAAGTTGAAAAAATACTTTCTGAAAGAGGTCATGTAATATCAAAAATTATTGACATTGAAACTCATGATATGGATTTAGGAAATAGTGATGTTGCAATAATTTTTTCAGCACCAAAAAGTGTATATAAACATATTATCAACTGTTTAGACTCAAAAGTAGCAGTAGTTTGTGGCTCAACTGGATGGACAGGAAAGTTAGAAGATTCAGTAAATTATTGTAAATCAGTAGATGGCAGTTTTATTTTCTCTCCAAATTTTAGTATTGGTGTTAATTTATTTTTAAAATTGAATAATTTTCTTGGAAAAATAATGAAAAATCATTCTGATTATAGATTAGAAATTTTAGAGAAGCATCATACAGAAAAAGTTGATAAACCAAGTGGTACAGCAATTAAATTAGCTGATGATATAATACTAAATTCAAATTATTCTGAATGGACTACAGATAATAATGTGGATCAAAAAACATTTAATATCAAATCAATTAGAGAGGGGGAAATAAAAGGATATCATGAAGTTGAATATATAAGTGAAAATGATTCAATAAAGATTTGTCACAATGCAAATAGCAGGCACAGTTTTGCATATGGTGCAGTTCTATCAGCTGAATTTATTTTTGGTAAAAAAGGAGTGTACAGTATTGATGATGTAATTAATAACTTAAAGATTTAGCTATATGACTTGGACAGAATGGTTACTATTTTTTCTTATTTATCAATTAATTTATTCATTTGGTACATGGCGTCTTTATAAAAAAGCTGGATTTAATTCAATACACTCTCTAATACCAATATACAGCGGTCTTGTTCTTATGAGGATAATTAAAAGACCATGGTGGTGGATGATTTTAGTAATCATTCCAATTGTAAACCTCCTTATTTTCCCAATAATTTGGATTGAAACAATCAGAAGTTTTGGAAAGAATAGAATTAAGGATACTCTTTTAGTAATCTTCTCTCTAGGTCTCTACATTGTCTATGTAAATTATGAAAGTAAAGTAAAATACATTGAAAACAGGGATTTGAATCCCCAAAGCGGCATTGAAGAATGGTTTAGCTCCATAATTTTTGCAGTTATTTTAGCTACTGTTGTACATACTTACTTTATTCAACCATTTATTATTCCTACAGGATCATTGGAAAGAACACTTCTTGTTGGTGACTTTCTTTTTGTGAGCAAATACCACTACGGAGCTAGGGTGCCTAAAACTGTTGTTTCATTTCCAATGGTTCATGATACAATTGTTGGGACGGGAATTAGGTCATATTTGAACAAGCCTCAATTACCTTATCTAAGGTTTCCAAAATTTCAAAAAATCAAAAGAAATGATATTGTAACTTTTAATTGGCCTGCTGATACTGTTAGAAAATTTTTTGTTAGAGAAAAAGGTGTTATTAAACCCATTGATAAAAAATCAAATTATGTTAAAAGATGTGTTGGAATCCCAGGCGACACTTTGGAAATAAATAATGGTGATTTAAAAATTAATGGTCAAATTAGCATTCTTCCAGAAAGAGCAAAGCCTTTATTTAAATACACAGCATATAATTCCAAAGGAATTTCAAGTCAAAATTTAAATAAACTGGGTTTATATGATTTTCAAAGAAAATTTGTAATTAAAAATATTAACCAGAGTTCTTTTGATGATATCAAGCCTCATATTTTAAGTTTAGTTAATAATAACATTGAAAATTTTACAATAATTACCAACTCAAAGGGAATTCCAACAGAAAAAATCAGAAAGCATAGATTGTCAATTTCTGAAATTACTGAAAGAGAAAAAAAACTAACATTGACTGAAAAAGATTACAGTCAAATTTTAAAAAGTAATACTGTAGACAGTATTATCAAAAATTATAAAAAAACAAAATCATATAATACGTCTTTTTTTCCAAATGATATTACATATGATTGGAATGAGGACAACTTTGGCCCTGTAATTATTCCAAAAAAAAATAGTTCTGTTTCTCTAACTCAATCAAATCTTCCTATTTATAAAAAAATAATTAAAGATTACGAGAATAACATTATTGAAGTCAAGGATGGAAAAATATTTATTAATAAAAAAGAAACTAATGATTACAAATTTAAAATGGATTATTATTGGATGATGGGAGATAATCGATATAGTTCTGAAGATAGCAGAATGTGGGGATTTGTTCCAGAGGATCATATTGTTGGAAAACCAATTTTTATATGGATGAGCATCGATGGAATAAACGATGGGATTAAAAATTGGAAAATTAGATGGGACAGAGTTTTTACTACAATTCATGAGGATGGTGAACCAAAATCATATTTCATCCATTTTGTTGTCTTTTGCCTTATAGTTTGGCTAATAAATAAATATTTGACTAAAAAAGTATTAAAAAATGCTTAAGGTCCTTGAGCCTACTTATTTTCCTCCAATTTCGCACTGGAAACACATTTCATCAAACAACTTACAATGGAGTATCAACTCTAGGTACAATAAACAAACACTAACCAATAGAACTTATATCGACTCATCTAATGGCGAGTTAATGTTAACAGTTCCAATCAAGCATTCTAGAAAAAATGTTCCACGAAAATTTTCTAAAATTAAAATAGATAATTCTTCAAACTGGAAAAAAACTCATTATAAATCGATTAAAATATGTTATCAGTCATCCCCTTTTTTTGAATTTTATGAAGATGATATTTCGTTTTTTTATGAATCAGACTATGAATATCTGCATCAATTAAATTTTGCTTCAATAAATTTAGTTTGTAAATGGATTAATATAGAAATGCCTAAAGAAAATTTTAACGATCAAGAAAAGGAATTTATTAACTTAATTTATTTATCAAATACTAAAAGAACACGTGAATTATTAGAAAAGAAATACACTCAAACATTTCAAGTTTCTAATGGTTTTATAAATGATTTGAGTATTCTTGATTTGATATTCAATTGCGGACCAGAATCTAAAAATTATTTTTAATAAAAGGCAGGCCTGTAAGCCGGATTCTGTCATGCCTTATCATTTATCTTGGTATAATATTACTATTATACTCAAACCGCCTACCCTTCAACATCGGACGAGCAATCCTTAAAGTTGATATACTTGGCGTTTCACCTTACAGAGTTTACATGATTTCACTACAGCCTGACTGTACATTCTTTCTGTTGCACTTTTCCTACTATTACTAGCGACGGGGGTTACCCGTTGTAATGCTCTTTGGTGTCCGGACTTTCCTCTTTAAAAAGCGATAAGGTAGCCTGCCAAAACAAATTTAATATATTTTAAATATTATTTTAGAATTATCGAATAGCTCGATTATATTTGTACTGATGAGTAATTTTGTTGTTTCCTCGCTTAAATATAGACCAAAAGATTTTGACTCAGTGGTTGGGCAAGACCATGTTACAAAGACATTAAAAAACTCAATTATTGAAAATAAAATTCCATCGGCTTTACTTTTTTGTGGGCCCAGAGGCGTTGGTAAAACATCTTGTGCTAGAATTTATGCTAAAGAAATAAATTCAGAAAGTGTTCAAAATTTAGAAAATCCAGACTACTCATTTAATATTTTTGAAATAGACGCTGCTTCAAATAATAAGACTGATGATATTAGGGATTTAATTGAAAAAGTTAGAATTCCTCCGCAAATTGGAAAATATAAAGTATATATCATTGATGAAGTCCACATGCTATCCAAACAAGCTGAAAATGCTTTTTTAAAAACTCTTGAAGAACCTCCGCCACATATAGTTTTTATTTTAGCAACTACTGAAAAAAATAAAATTCTTCCAACAATTTTATCTAGGTGTCAGATTTATGATTTTAATAGAATTAAGGATTCAGAAATAAATGATTGTCTAAAGGATATTTGTAAAAAAGAAGGGTTTGAATTTGAAGATGAAGCAGTTTCAATTATATCAAGAAAATCAGATGGTTCCTTGCGAGATTCGTTAACTATACTCGACAGAATTGTAAGTTTTACAAATAAAAATATAACTACAGAAAAGACCTCTGCACTTCTTAATATTTTAGATAATGAATCATATTTAAATATTTCAAAAAGTATTTTTGAAAAAGATCTTATATCGTCGATAATTTCATTCAATAAAATTTGTGAAAAAGGTTTCAATGAAAAAGATTTTTTAACTGGCTTAGCTAGTCATTTTAGAAATATTCTTATCTCTAAATCGAATGAATCACATAGTTTATTTGAATTTAGCAATGAAATTATGAATGCGTTTATCGAACAAGGCAATATGATATCTAATTCAGAGTTGGTTGATCATATTACAATAGTTGAAAGTTCTATATTTAAATATAATCAGGTTGAAAATAAAAAGTTATTGGTTGAAATCACATTAATGAAATTATGTAAAGTCAATCAAAGCAATCAAATTAATGATAAAACAGTCGAAAAAAAAAAAGATGATTTAAGAAAAAGTATCCAAGACTCAAAGATTAAAAAAAATGAACTACCCCAAAAAATAAATACAAAGATTGATACAAAAAGAGAGAAAATTAAAGATTTAAATGTAGACTCTGAAATAGAACCTAAAAAAATTGAAAATCCAGAGATAAGTGCATTATCATTATCAAGTCTTAAACTTAAAAAGGAAGTAAATATTGAAAAGGAAAAAGAAAAGGAAAACAAAATACCATTAGAAAATAAATTTGATTTAGAAGCACTAAAACTACATTGGAAAAAATATTCAAAAAATTTATCAGAAAAAGGAAACAATAGCTTATCGAGCTTAATGGAAATTAGTGAACCTTTAATTTTTGAAGAAAATAAAATTTTATTTAATGTCCCTTCAAAAAGTAATAAAAAAGAAATTGACTTGGATAGAGAAAATATTTGTGACTTTTTAAAATCAAATCTCAAAAATGACCAAATAGTACTTGAGGTAAATATTGATGAATCAATGAATAAAGAATATTACTCTACTCCTCAGGAAAAATTTGATAAATTAAATGAAATAAATCCAATTTTAAATGAGTTTAAAAAAGATTTAAAACTAGATTTATGATTGAATTAATTCACTTACCATTCCATCAGCTAAACCAATCTTTGGAACATAAATTTCTTTAATTGAGAGTGTTTTTAATAGAAAATAATAAATTCTGCCTGCAGGGTGAATAACATCAATTCTATCAGGATTTAATTTAAGTTTAACCAATTTTTTTTGATATGACATTTTTTCGAGTTTATCCAAAGTATTTTTAAATTTTTTTAAGGTTAAAGGTTTAGTATATTTTACACCTGAAATCTTATAAATCTTATTGATATTACCTCCTATTCCAATTATTTTTAATTTTTTTAATTCTGTAGCATTTGTCTCAAGCCAAATTTTAAAATCATTCCAGGTTGAATCAGTTACTAGACCATTAATTAATCTAACACCACCAATTTTAAACGATTTAGATTTATAAAATGTATTTTTTTTATAAATAATAACTTCTGTACTACCTCCACCAACATCAATAAAACAATAATTTTTAGTCTTTCCAATATGAGAACTGATGTCATTTTTTGCAACTATCTCTGACTCTTTTTTCCCAGAAATGATTTTAACTTTGATTCCAGTTTCTTTCTCCAAAGACATTAATATTTTTTCTCCATTATTCAAATTTCTCATTGCAGAGGTTGCATAAGCTAGATATTTTTTTATTTCGTTTATTTCCAGAATTAATTTAAAAGATTTTAATGTTGACTTTAGTTTTCCATAATTCTTTTCACTCAAAGTTCCATACTTAAAAGAATCATCCCCCAAGCGTAATTGAACTCTGTATAATGAATTTTTTGTGTGATATTTCACTCCTTTAATTTCAAACACATTTGATATTAGTAACCTTATTGCATTAGAACCAATATCAATTGTAGCAACCTTAATTAATTTTAAATTAGTTTTCAAGTTTAGATTTGTAATAATTATATATCTCCAATTGAGATCTTACTGAATTTGATTTTTTAATATCAGATTTGTATACATTAGCATCTTTCTGATTAATTAGTCTTGATTTTACGTTATCAGACCAGTAAATATTAAAAATATCATTTATCTCTTTTTTAATTTTAGAATCATGAATTGGACAAGTAACCTCTACCCTGTTATCTAAATTTCTTGTCATCCAGTCAGCAGAAGAAATATAAGTTTCATTTTTCTTGTTATTATTGAAAATAAAAATGCGTGTGTGCTCTAAGAATCTATCAATTATACTAATTATCTTGATGTTTTTATGCTGTGTTGGTATTAAACAACATATTCCTCTTATAATCATATTAATTTTTACTCCATTATCGGCTGCTTTGTACAGTTGCTCAACCATTGCATAACTTGTCAAACTATTAAGTTTTATCTTAACAGATGCTGGCAATCCTTTTTTAGCATTTTTAATTTCACGCTTAAGCATTTTAGTAAAAAAAGATTGAGTTTCAAAAGGAGAAATTTTTATTTGTTTAAATCTGTATTTTTTATAGTTAATGTTAAAAAAATTAAAAACTTTTGAAAGATCATCCAAAATATCTTTGTTTGATGTAAATAAAGTTAAATCTGTATATACTTTTGCAGTCGACTCATTAAAGTTCCCCGTACTAATAAAACCAAACTTTTCAATCCTGTTTTTATTTTTTCTTTCAATAACGCAAATCTTAGCGTGAACTTTTAAACTTTCAATTCCAAAAATTAATTTAACACCATTCTCCTCAAGAATTTTAGCATAATTTATATTAGCTTTTTCATCAAATCTAGCTTGTAATTCTATTTGAACTATAACTTCTTTTCCATTTTTAGCAGCATTAATCAAGGCATTTGCAACACTTGATAATTTAGATAATCTATAAATTGTAATTGATATCTTTTTTACACTTGGGTCTATTGAAGCCTCTGTAAGAAATTTTTGGATGTAAGTAAATTTTTGGTAGGGCGTATGTAATAAAAAATCTCTTCTTTTAATTGCATCAAAAATATTTTGATTAAGATTAAAATCTTTAATATTAAGTGGAGTTAAATCCTTATAAACTAAAGTACTACTGCCTATTGAGGGAAAATTCATATAATCCCTTCGATTATGGTATTTTGATCCTGGAATTATACTATCAGTGTTGTCATCAAAGTTTAACTTATTTATGAGAAATTTCAATGTGCTTTTATCAATATCTTGATCATAAAGGAATCTTACTGGTTCCCCAATAGATCTATTTTTTATACTTTGAGATATTTTTTCCAAGTAACTTTTAGAAATATCATAAGCAAAATCTAGCTCTGCATCTCTACTAATTTTTATCATATTTGCCACTATTTTTTTTGGGGCAAAAATTTCAAAGATTTCATTTAAATGAAACCTAATTATATCATCAACGAGAATGATATACTTTTTTTCAGACTTACTTAACACAATAAATCTATCAATTTGATTTGGAAGTTTGATCAAAGCAAACTTTATCCTCTCATCTTTAGTTTCGATTTTTATTGTCAAAAAAGATGATGTATCGGATAAATTTGGAAATTTAGATTTCTTATTAAGAATGACCACCTCAAGTTGAGGTTGAATCTTTTCAATGAAAAAAGTATTTATATATTCTATAAATTCTATCGGAATTGATTTTTCATCAACAAAAAAAATATTTTCATCTTTTAAATCATCAATAATAGATTCTAATACCTGGTCACTTTTCTCTTGAAGCTCAATAGCTTTGTTTGTTATCATTTGAAGTAAATCAGTAGCATTTGGGCCTTTATATAGCTTTTTTTGCTTTTTTCCTGACAAAGCAATCCTTTTAACAGTAGCATATCTAACCTTAAAAAACTCATCAAGATTGTTAGAGAAAATTCCTATGAATCTCAATCTTTCAATGATTGGCACTTTTTTATCTTCAGCCTCTTGCAATACTCTAGCATTAAAATCTAGCCAACTTAATTCTCTATTTTTAAAAATATAATCTTTCATCTAAATGATTTTGGAAAATAATGATTGAATTTTCCAACAGAAACTTGACTCCACAAAGATACATCAAAATCAAAAATTAATAATCCACATGTTGGAACATGGATATAACTTAATCCTAATTCAGCTGTTAAAAATGAACATGAGTTATTGTGAGAAAATATCATGACATTCGAGTATTTATCATCAATTGAATGAATAAATTCTAAAACATTATAACCTGAAAAATCATAAAGCATTTTAGATTTAATAAAACTGATTTTACTGAAACTTGAAATATTTTTTTTTAAACGTTGATAAGTTTGAATCGTTCTTGTTGCAGGGCTAGAAAATATAATTTGCGGTTCTAAATTTAAACCTTGAATTACGTTAGACATTACGTCTGCATCATTTCTTCCTCTTTGAGATATAGGTCTGTCCATATCAGGAAGATCATGACTCCAATCTGACTTTGCATGTCTTATGATTGAAAGCTTTTTCACGGACTAAGTCTGGAATAACTCCATTTTCCCTTCACTGATTTGGTGAAAAAAATTCGGTCATGAAGTCTATTTTTTCTCCCTTGCCAAAATTCGATAGTTTCATGATGAACAATCACACCTCCCCAATGTTCTGGTCTTGTAATTTTCTTATGATTTTTTTTTAAATCATCAAATTTGTCGACAATATACTTTCTATTGGGAATTTCACTGCTCTGATCAGAAGCAATCGCACCAATTTGACTATCAATAGGACGAGAGTAAAAATACTCATCTGATTCTTTTTCGGGCATAAAAATACATTTACCCTTAATAATAACTTGTCTTTCATGAGATGGCCAAAAAAAAGACAAACAAACATTTGAATTATTTGACATGCTTTTACCTTTATTGCTCATGTAGTTTGTATAAAAAACAAAACCTTCACTTGAAAATTTTTTTAATAAAACAACTCTGTTATTTGGTGTATTATTACTATCAACAGTGCTAAGTGTCATTGCATTAGGCTCTTTTATTTGTTTTGAATCACAAATTTGTTCAAACCATTCTTTAAAAAGTATTAATGGGTCATCAACAATTGATTCTTCACTAAGATTATATTTTTCATAACTAACTCTGAAATCTGACAAATCTTTCATAATATTAAATTTAATATTAAAATGTAAATAACTCTCCCTCCTGAGCTAGAAATGTGTTTTTAAAATTTGATTGGGCTTCAATTTTAAAATCATTCAAATCTTTATATCGAGCTGAGAAATGACCTAGAATTAGTTTATTAACGTTAGCTGCTTTTGCAATTTTTGATGCTTGCAATGCGGTTGAATGCTTTGTTTTTTTAGCTAAGTGAACATGTTTTTCTAAAAAAGTTGACTCATGGTATAAAATATTAATATTTTTTAATTTATCAGAGATCGATGGCTCATAAGCAGTATCAGAACAATAAGCATATGAAATATTTGAATTATTTTTTTTTAGCTTGAAAACAAATCCTGTACAAGGAATCCTGTGAGATAATTTAATACTACTTACACTAATTTTATCATTATCAATAAATGTCAAATCTTTAGGTTCCAGTTCAATTATATTTAGTTTATAACTTGTCCATGAATTACTAGATTTCATGATTAATGAAATAATTTTTTTTAATCCAATTGGACCATAAATGGATAAATCTTTGGTCCTTCCCTTAAGGTTATAATGAGAAATCAGTCCTGGCAATCCAAAATAATGATCACCATGAAGGTGAGAAATAAAAATATTATCTATTGAATTTAATTTAGTTTCATATTTTTTTAATAGAAATTGAGTACCCTCACCACAGTCAACTAAATAATTTTTATTGTTTAGTATTAATAACTGAGAAGAAGGATATCTTCTATAGCCACCCGAACCTGAGTAGCAACCTAATATTCTTAATGAATTATTCATTAGCCAATAAGCCTCTCTATTTCCTCAATCTGAATTATATCCTTTGCCTCTTGAAATGTAGGGACAAGAGTAAAAGAATGCACTTGAAAATTCAGGTTTGATGAGACAACAACAAAGGATTTTTTTGATTTTTTACTATACGAATTTAAGAAATCTATTATTTTTTTGTCAATAATAATTGAGTCATCAATTTCCAAAACTAAATTGGAATCTAAATTATTTGACAATTTAGTTTCAACTTGATTTAAATCAGTATTTTTTTTTAGAAAAATTCTAATAAAATTACTGCTCATAGTTTAGATGCTAGTAAATACATCACGGCCATTCTAACTGCAACACCATTTTCAACCTGATCTAGAATAACTGTTTTACCTGAATCTATGACATCACTATTTAATTCAACTCCTCTGTTGATTGGTCCAGGATGGGTAATTACGATTTCTTTTTTTATAGAATTTAGTCTATTCAAGTCTAAACCATATTGTTGAGCATACTCTCTTGTTGTTGGAAAATAGCTATCTTTCATTCTCTCATTTTGTATTCTAAGCATACTAGCAACATCACACCACAGAAGACCTTTATCAAAGTTTGGTTCATAATCAATTCCAAGTTCATTTATATATTTAGGTATTAAACTTTTGGGACCGCATACTTTGACTTTGGCTCCCAATTTTTTATAAATAAATATACTTGAAAGTGCTACTCTTGAATGCATTATATCCCCAGTAATTAGAATTTTTTTGTTACTTACATCCCCTAATCTCTCTTTAATTGTAAATGCATCTAATAATGCTTGAGTAGGATGCTCATGACATCCATCACCAGCATTAATAATACAAGATTTAACATTTTTAGATAAAAAGACACTAGCACCTGGACTTGGATGCCTCATTACAACCATATCAACTTTCATAGATAAAATGTTGTTAACTGTATCAGCTAGGGTTTCACCTTTTTTTATTGATGAACCAGATGAACTAAAATTAACTACATCAGCAGAAAGTCTTTTTTGAGCTAGTTCAAATGATATTTTTGTTCGTGTACTGTTTTCGAAAAATAGGTTAGCGATAGTAATATCCCTTAAACTTGGAACCTTTTTAATCTTTCTGTTTATAACCTCCTTGAAGTTATTAGTAGTTTCAAAAATTAGATTAATATCATTCTCTGATAAATATTTAATTCCCAATAAATTAGAAACACTAATTTTTCCCATCTTTTTTATATATGTAAACTGCATCTTCACCATCATTCTCTTTCCACTTAACAGTCAATCTTTGGTTGTTTATTGAATCAACTTGAATTCCACAATAATCAGGTTGAATCGGCAAATGCCTGGAGAATCTTCTATCAATTAAAGTTAATAGTTCAACTTTTTTTGGTCTTCCAAATGACTGCAATGCAGTCAATGCTGAACGAATGCTCCTTCCAGTGTACAACACATCATCAACCAAAATCACTATTTTATCCTCCACAATAAAATCAATGGATGTTTTATTTGCACTTAAAATCTTATTTTCTCTTCCAAAATCATCTCTAAAAAAAGTAACGTCTAAAAATCCAATATTAATTTTTGAAATATTATAATTCTTTTCGATTAATCCCTTCAACTTGATAGATAGCTCTTTTCCTCTTGGTTGAATACCAATTATAACGGCATTGGAAAAGTCATTGTGTTTTTCAAATAACTGACTTGCTAATCGATTAAGAATTAATGAAAGTTTTGAGGCGTCAATAATTTTTTTGTGGTTCTGCACGCTCATCAAAGTGCAAATGTAAAAAAATTTTATAAACTAAAATTTATACAGAAATTCTCTCTGATAATTTTTTATAGTAACCGTTCTGCAATTTGTCTCTAATTGCTAAAAATGAATCTAAAGTTTCATTTATATCTTCAATTGTGTGGGTTGCAGTTGGTATTAATCTTAAAAGTATTAAACCTTTAGGAATTACTGGATAAACTACTATGGAGCAAAAAATATTGTATTTCTCTCTTAAATCTTTTACGAGTACCATTGCTTCTGGTACATCACCCTTTAAAAAAACAGGTGTAACGCAACTTTTTGTTGTTCCGATATCAAATCCACTTTTTACTAAGCCTGTTTGTAGTGCTTTAACATTTTTCCATAACTTTTCTCTGTGTTGAGGCTCATTCTTAAGAATTTCAAGTCTTTTTATTGCACCTACAACCAACTGCATTTGCAGAGATTTTGCAAACATTTGTGACCTCATGTTGTATTTTAAGAACTTAATTACATTTTTTGAGCCTGCAACAAAAGCACCAGTTGAAGCTAATGATTTTGCAAAGGTGGCAAAATAAACGTCAATATCGTCCATAACATTCTGCTCTTTACCAACGCCTGATCCATCATCTCCAAGTGTTCCAAATCCATGAGCATCATCAACTAATAACCTGAAATCATATTTTTTCTTTAATTCAACTATCTCCTTTATTTTACCTTGCTCTCCTCTCATACCAAAAACACCTTCAGAAATTACTAAAATGCCCCCTCCTGTCTTATCAACTATTTTTTGTGCTCTTATTATATTTTTTTCAAGACTTTTAATGTCATTATGTTGAAAAGTAAATCTTTTTCCAACATGTAATCTAACACCATCAACTATACACGCATGAGAATCAATATCATATACAATAACATCATTTTTATTTACCAAAGTGTCAACTATTGATAAAATACCCTGATATCCAAAGTTTAGCACATATGCGCTTTCTTTTGACACAAATTCAGCTAAATCATTTTCTAGCTTTTCGTGCATATCAGTGTGACCTGACATCATTCTTGCTCCCATCGGATACGCAGAGCCATAATTTTTAGCAGCTTCACTATCAACCTTTCTAACTTCAGGGTGATTTGATAAACCTAGATAATCATTTACACTCCAAGTAATAACTTCTTTACCATTGAAAGTCATTCTATTTGAAATTTTCCCTTCAAGTTTAGGGAATACAAAGTATCCCTCAGCAATTGAGGCCCATTTTCCTAATGGTCCCATATTATTTTCGAATTTTTGAAATAAATCTGACATTTTAACGTATATATTCTATTGATGATTCTTGCTCGATACTTTTTTCTTCAAAACCTTGATCATTCATCCATTTATCACTGTAAATTTTGCTCATATACCTTGATCCATGATCACAGAAAACAGTAACGATAATACTGTTCTTAGAAAATAGCTTTTTTTTGTTTAGTTGTCGAATTGCCTGTAAACAAGCTCCAGATGTATAACCAACGAACATTCCTTCCTTTACAGCTATTTCTCTGGATGCATGAGCACTATCTTCGTCAGTTACTTTTTCATATAAATCAATGATTGAAAAGTCTGTAGATGTAGGAATTAAATTTTTACCTAAGCCCTCAATCCTGTAAGGATATATCTCTTTTGAATCAAATTCACCTGTTTCATGAAACTTTTTCAACACAGAGCCATAAGCATCTACTCCAATAATTTTAATTTCTGGGTTTTTTTCTTTCAAAAATCTTCCAATCCCTGAAATTGTTCCTCCTGTCCCACTACTCGCAATTAAATGGGTAATATTACCATTTGTTTGATTCCAAATTTCAGGACCTGTTGTTTCATAATGAGCATCAATATTTAATTCATTAAAATATTGATTAACATAAAATGAGTCTTTTATTTCTTCATTTAGTCTTTTTGCTACTTGATAATAAGATCTTTTATCATCAGCTGGAACATTTGAAGGACAAACATAAACCTTTGCTCCCATTGATTTTAGCATATCAATTTTATCAGGTGAAGATTTCGATGAAACAGCAACAATACATTTATAACCTTTTACCATAGATACCATTGAAAGACTAAAACCAGTATTTCCAGATGTTGTTTCTATAATGGTTGTATCCTTATCAATTAATCCTTTCTTTTCTGCAGATTCAATAATGTGTAAAGCAATTCTATCTTTATTTGAATGTCCTGGATTGAATGCCTCATACTTGGCATAGAAGGAGCCCTCTAATTTGCTGGTTACTCTATTTAACTTTATGAGAGGAGTTTTCCCAACTAAAGAAAGTATATTTTCGTGAGCATTAATTTTATTTTTCATGCACCAGTGTATACCAGAATGAGCAAAAGTACGGAAAAAAACCAAAAGCTTTATTTAATATCATAGAGTGACCTTTGAAAGAATATCAAGGAAAGCCTCGTGATGATTGTCAGAGTAATCAAGATGAGTAACCAAACGAAGTTTATTATCACCCATTCCAATGAGTTTAACTCCTTTTTTTTGAAGTTTATTTATAAAAATTTCTGAGCTGTAATTACAATTAATTTCAAAAATGATGATGTTGGTTTCTACTTCTTCAACTTTTTTTACAAAATAAAGTGATTTTAAAGTTTCTTCAATTTCTTTTGCCTTTTTGTGATCTTCCTCTAATCTATTGATATTATTTTCCAAAGCATATAATCCACAAGCTGCTAAATATCCTGATTGTCTCATGCCTCCACCAAACATCTTTCGATACTTTATCGCATTGTTAAAATCTTTTTCAGAACAAAGCAAAAGAGATCCTACCGGACAACCTAATCCTTTACTTAAACAAACAGAAATTGTATCGAAGAGTTCTCCAAAAAGAGAAAAGTCAATACCTTTTTTAACTGAAGCATTCCAAATTCTTGCACCATCTAAATGATATTTGAGATCGTGGTCTTTACATAAATCAGCAATCTCACTTAAATCATTCATTTCCCAACATGCTCCTCCACCTTTATTAGTTGTATTTTCTACACAAACCAAACTTGTCTTTGGACTGTGGTAAAAATCAGGTGGATTAATTGAGTTTAATACATCCTTGGCATTAAAAAAACCTCTCTCTTTATCTATGAGCTTACAAGAAACACCAGAATTGAAACTAACTCCACCACCTTCGTAATTATAAACATGTGCCGTTTTACTACAAATTAATTGATCACCTGGATTGGTATTAATTTTAATAGCTGTTTGGTTTGTCATAGTACCTGATGGAAAAAATAATGCCTTATCCATATTAAACATTTTTGCAACTTTTTCCTCAAGCATATTGACAGTTGGGTCATCTTTAAATACATCATCACCAACCTCACAGTTATTCATGAATTTTATCATTTCATCTGATGGCTTAGTAACTGTATCACTAATTAAATTTATTTCCATTTATAATTAAGAATATATTTACTCAAGTATAAATATAATTTATGTAGTATTTTAAAACAATTAAATTATTTAATTTTACAGTAGTTTGATAACGCTTGAACAAATAAAAAACTTAATTGAACGCCTTGGTTCCCTAAGGCGGTATCTTTGACTTAGACGAAAAAAAAAGACAAATATCTGCATTAGAAAATCTAACATTTGAATCTACATTCTGGGACAACCCTAATGATGCTCAGATTACCCTAAAAAAAATCAAACTACTCAAAGATTGGGTTGATAATTATAATTATGCTCAAAACCTATGTGATGAGCTTGAAATTACTTATGATTATTTTAAAAATAATGATGTTAGTGAAGAGGATTTAGCAAAATCCTTTGAAAAAGCAAAAAATACAATTGAATCAATTGAATTTAAAAATATGCTTTCAAGTGAGGGCGATGAGATGTCAGCTGTTCTTCAAATTACAGCTGGAGCTGGAGGCACGGAAAGTTGTGATTGGGCAAACATGCTCTTTCGAATGTATTCAATGTGGTGTGAAAAAAGAAAATTCAAAATCAAGGAGTTAAATATTGTTGAGGGAGATGTTGCTGGTATAAAAACAATCAGTATTGAGATACAAGGAGAATATGCATTTGGATGGTTAAAAGGAGAAAATGGAGTACACCGATTAGTCAGAATTTCTCCTTTTGATAGCAATGCAAAAAGACATACTTCATTTGCTTCAGTTTATGTTTACCCACTTGTTGATGAAACAATCAACATCGAAATAAATAATTCAGAAATTGAATGGGAAACAATGCGATCAAGTGGAGCAGGTGGACAAAGTGTCAATAAAATAGAAACTGCAGTAAGATTAAAACATATTCCTAGCGGAATTGTTATTGAAAACTCAGAAACACGCTCTCAATTAGACAATAAAAACAAAGCTCTAATCCTATTAAAGTCTCAATTGTATGAAATAGAACTAAATAAGAAGTTAGAAACAAGAAAAGAAATTGAAGAGAGTAAAAAGAAAATTGAATGGGGCTCTCAGATAAGAAATTACGTGTTACACCCTTATAAAATGGTTAAGGATGTTAGAACTTCTACAGAAAATGCAGATGCTAATGCGGTTCTAGATGGAGATATAGATGTTTTTTTAAAGTCTTATTTGATGAGCAAGGAAGTATAATAAACTACTTACTAGAATTTTTATTTTTTCTTTCATTTAACCATTCAAAAAAGGAACCAGTGACCCAGTAAGGTATTATAAAAGTTAAAAGAAGTATCATGAGCCAGAATCCCATTGTTACGACTGTCATAAATAAAAGAAAGCCTAGATATTGATCGAATTCAAACATTATTATCAAAGATACATATAAGTTTTATTTCCAAAAAAAACTATTATAAATAGTTTATGAACATGTTTTGAACGCTATTTTGTAACTTTGTAGTATATTTTTTGTTCTATGAAATTCAGAACAGAGTCAGACACCCTTGGAAAAGTACAAATCCCCATGGATTCATTGTGGGGACCGCAGACTCAAAGATCAATCAATAACTTTAAAATAGGTAAAGAGGGTTCAATGCCCATTGAAATCATATATGCATATGCTATTTTAAAAAAAGCTTGTGCCAAGTCTAATTATGAACTGGGAACACTTGAAAAAGCGAAGATGGAGTTAATTGTTAGAGCATGTGATGAAATAATTGAGGGTAAACATGACAAAGAATTCCCATTAGTTATTTGGCAAACGGGTTCAGGTACTCAAACTAATATGAATCTCAACGAAGTTATTTCAAATATTGCACACACATTGGAGGGTAAAAAGTTAAGTGATAGTAATAAAACTCTAAAGCCAAATGATGATGTCAACAAATCCCAATCTTCAAATGACTCATTTCCCACTGCCATGCATATAGCAGCTTTTAAATTGGTTAAGGAAAATGTTATTCCAGCACTTGAAAGCTTTCATAAAACTTTAATAGCAAAGGAAAAAGAATTTGAAAAGGATGTAAAAATTGGTAGAACCCATTTGATGGACGCTACACCATTGACTTTGGGACAGGAATTTTCTGGATACGCATCACAAATAAAGCATGGTTTAAAATCTTTACAAAACTCATTAGATCATCTATCTGAATTAGCAATTGGCGGAACAGCAGTTGGGACTGGATTGAATTGTCCAGATGGTTTTGACAAATTAACAGTGAAAAATATTTCAAAGGATTGTAATATTAATTTCAAAGTCGCAGAAAATAAATTTGAAGCTATTGCATCTCATGATGCTATAGTTGAAACACACTCATCTATTAAACAACTTGCTATATCAATTTACAAAATAGCAAATGACATTAGATTGCTAGGAAGTGGTCCAAGAGCTGGTTTTTCTGAGTTGATTTTGCCTGCAAATGAGCCTGGAAGTTCTATTATGCCTGGAAAAATTAATCCAACACAATGTGAGGCAATTTGTATGGTTTGTGCTCAAATTATTGGTAATGATTACACTATAAGCTTTGCTGGTACTCAAGGTCATCTTGAACTAAATGTGTATAAACCACTAATGGCTTCAAAGATTATAGAATCCTTAAAATTATTAACTGACTCTGTAATTAGTTTCGAAAAAAATTGCGTTAAGGGATTAAAAGCAAATAAAAAAATAATTAAAGAACATCTAAATAATTCATTGATGCTCGTTACTGCACTGAACAATAAAATTGGATATTATAAAGCTGCAGAAATTGCAAACAATGCATATAGAAATGGTACAACTCTTAAAGAAGAAGCGATTAAATTAAAGTACTTAACCAGCAGTGAGTTTGATCAGTGGGTTGATCCAAAAAAAATGACAGGAAAATAAATTAGTTAAACTCTCCCCTTGAGGGCATTAAAAGCCCATCCAATTGTTATAAAACCTAATCCAGCAAGTGTAAGCTCAACTAAATATTCTGGGTATTTAAATACTCCTAAAAGTATAAGCGCAGATCCAATTAAAAAAAGGATAAATGATGCCCAAGCAAAAATTGAATTTTTATTCATTCCCATAATTAAATCTTTACTTTTCCAAATAATTTTTCTTTCCAACCAGACCACTTGTATTTGACAGAAAAATGATAGATAAGAATAGGAAAAATAATTAATGCTGGTAGTATTTGAGAGGTCACATCAGGTTCGCCAATATATTTATAAATTGAATCAGTTTCCAAAGCTGTCCAATCTGCAGTAACTAATAATGCAGCAGCAACATTGTTTGCGTAGTGCCACCCCAATGCTAATTCTAATCCTTCATCCATCAGTGTTATCAAACCAAGGAAAAAACCCATAATTAGGTAAGCGAAAATAAATGTATTACCAAGTTTATCAATTTCAGGGTTAGAAAAATGCAATAGACCAAACAAAATGGATGGTATTGTAAACGCTAAAAATCTACTTTTAGTCGTGATTCCTATGCCTTGTAGCAAATAGCCTCTCATCAAATATTCCTCAAAACTTGTTTGAATTGGCAATAGCGTTAAGCAAATTAAGAGAAGGATTAAAAATTGATTGAGGTTAAAGGTAAGCTCATAATCATCTGGGGATAAAAATATAGCAATTGGAAATAAAATTATTGTAATACCAATAACTAAGAAAAAAGAATAAAATACTCTTGAAAAATCGATTTTATCTCTTGATGTAGTTAATGATGTTAAAGATTGATTGTGTAAAAACTTAATCGTTATGTACAATCCTAGAGAGCCAACAGCAAACATTAATAAAAATAATGCCAATGCAACATTTTTTGTTGGAAATAAAGAAAACATGGCAGCCATATCATTGGATTGAAGTGCATCAAGGTTTTCTGGATCCATATTTAGGGCAAGTCCTATTCCAAAGGGTATTCCTCCTAAAATTTGCCAAAAGGAAAAAATAATTAGCGGACCAACTAGGAAATATCTCCACCAATCATTTTTAATATTTTTTGCCTTTTCGATAAACATTTAAATAAAAAATAAATTAAGAACTATTACCATAAACAATCCATAAAATATCTGTAAATATATCGTTTTTAAATTCGAATGAATCAATTCTCTATTATCATAATTTTTAAATAAGTTGATAAATGCTAGAAAACCATACATAAACAATATTGCATTACCAGCATAAAATATATTTTTATTGAAATTTAATAGATTATCAGCAAATATTTCAGTCATATATATTGAAGATCCAAATGCAGCAGATAATAATAGTAAATAACCCCACCTTGCATTTTTCTTGCCTAGAGTAACAATTAAGTGATTTTTTCCAGTTGAAGCATCACTGACCGTATCTGGATACTGGTTGATGTATAATATGTTTGTCGTTAAAAAACCAAAAGGAATTCCAAGATATATTGCATTATAAAATTGAGTTGAAAATAGTTCAACAGTATTACTTGAGATTGCAAATAAAGCTCCAAGTGTAAGGACTGGTCCAAATGCTAAAAAAATAGCAACTTCACCAAGACCTCTTCTTGAGACTAACCTAATGGGTCTAGCTGTATAAAAATAACCCAACAGACCTCCAACAACTCCTAGGATGAGAGCATTTTGTGCATTTGCTATTTCTCCAGTTATTAAAAAGCTATTATAAAGTAAAAGTGCAGTAACTAGTAATGCTCCAAGTAACATTTTTCTAGCCAATGATAATGTTCCCTTATGTGTAATTAAACCTAGCTCTACTGCTCTGCTTCCACCTGAAAGTTGAGCTCCCTCAAGAACGGTTGAATTTAAACCAGCATTAAAATATTCTGTATTAGCACCATCTGTACCATCCTTCACATCATAATAATCATTAAATAAGTTGGAAGAAACATGCAATAAAACTATACCTAGACAACATAATATCAAAGAAAGTACATTAAATAAACCATCACCCGATCCTGCAAAAAATGCAGCTAGCGTAAAAATTGGAAACAATGATGCACTTGTAAAACCTCCCCTTGTAATTGCAAAGGCCCACTTAATAAATATTGTTGAAAATTTAATTGGAATCTTTACTTCCTCATTAATTGGAATTGTAATTCCACAATATCCAGTTTGAGGCTTATTTTTTCCATTTTTAAAAGTTGGAGTTATTTTTATTGCAGCATTAAACTTGGATCCATCTTTCCTTATAAAATATGTCTTGGTATTATGTTCTCCATCTTTTATTGCCGATGAAAGCCATTTTCCAACATTCTGAATTACAACCTCACCTGATGAAAATAAGGATACTCTTTTTTTTCCAATAAGCTCTTCTTTTGGATAACCAAATAGTTTTTCACCATCGGCATTTATAGTTTCTATCACACCTTCTAAGTCACATGTTATAACACTTTTCATAAAAATAAATTAGATCGCAAATGTAAGACATATGTCGATTAATTTTTAATCTTATGCAAAAAAAAACGTGTCATGAGACACGTTTTAACAAATTGAAAAATTAATTATTTTACTTCTTCAAAATCTACATCTTGAACATCATCATCAGAACCTTTACTTTTCTTTCCAGATTTTTTAGATTCTTGATTATTTTCATCTGTTGATTTTGCAGATTCTGCTTGAGCCTTGTACAATTCTTGAGAGGCATTTTTCCATGCTTCATTAATTTTTTCAAGCTCAGTCTTAATCGACTCAATATCTTTTGATTCATGAGCTTTTTTTAGTGTTTCAAGAGCATCTTCAATAGCCTTCTTTTTATCATCAGATATTTTATCACCATATTCCTTTAACTGGCTTTCAGTTTGGAAAATCATAGCATCGGCGCTATTAAGAGTGTCAACTTCTTCTTTCAATTTTTTATCAGATTCAGCATTTGCTTCAGCTTCTTTTTTCATTTTTTCAATCTCCTCTTCAGAAAGTCCCGAGGAAGCCTCAATTCTGATATCCTGTGATTTATTAGTTGCCTTATCTAGAGCTGTTACCTGAATAATACCATTTGCATCTATGTCAAAAGTAACCTCAATTTGAGGAACTCCTCTTGGTGATGGTGGAATGCCATCTAAGTGGAATCTTCCGATAGTTTTGTTGTCTTTTGCCATAGATCTTTCACCCTGTAAAACATGTATTTCTACAGAGGGCTGGTTATCGGCGGCAGTCGAGAAAACTTGAGATTTTTTTGAGGGTATTGTTGTATTTGATTCAATCAATTTTGTCATCACTCCACCCATAGTTTCAATACCTAAAGACAAAGGCGTAACATCTAATAATAAGACATCTTTAACATCACCAGTTAATACACCACCTTGAATAGCTGCGCCAACTGCAACAACTTCATCTGGATTGACTCCTTTTGATGGTTTTTTACCAAAGAATTTTTCTACCTCATTTTGAATAACGGGGATTCTTGTAGATCCTCCTACCAAAATAACCTCATCAATGTCAGATTTATTTAATCCAGCATCTTTTAGAGCCTTCTTTACAGGTTCCATAGATCTTTTAACTAAATCTGAACATAATTGTTCAAACTTAGATCTTGTTAGAGTTTTAACTAAGTGTTTTGGTCCCGCATCCGTTGCTGAAATATAAGGAAGATTAATTTCAGTTTGTGTCGATGAAGATAATTCAATTTTGGCTTTTTCGGCTGCTTCTTTTAATCTTTGCAGAGCCATCGGATCTTTTCTTAAATCAACACCTTCTTCTTCTTCATATTCAAATGCCATCCATTGGATTATGGCTTCATCAAAATCATCTCCACCTAATCTAGTATCACCATTAGTTGATAGTACTTCAAATACACCATCACCTAATTCAAGAACAGAAATATCAAAAGTACCTCCACCTAAATCATACACAGCAATTTTTTGGTCTTTGTTTGATTTGTCAAGACCGTATGCTAATGCTGCAGCTGTTGGTTCATTAATAATTCTTTGAACTTTTAATCCAGATATTTCGCCAGCTTCCTTAGTTGCCTGTCTTTGTGCATCATTAAAATATGCTGGAACAGTCACTACAGCTTCAGATACAGTTGTTCCAAGATAATCCTCAGCGGTTTTTTTCATTTTCTGAAGAATCATGGCTGACAGCTCTTGTGGGGTATACAATCTTCCATCAATATCAACTCTAGATGTATCATTGTCTCCTTTTACGACTTTATATGCAGATCTTTTAGCATCATCTTTTGACTCAGAATACTTGCTTCCCATAAATCTTTTTATGGAAGAGATTGTTTTTGTAGGATTAGTAACTGCTTGTCTTTTGGCAGGATCTCCAACTTTAATTTCACCACCTTCAACAAATGCAATAACTGATGGAGTTGTTCTTTTGCCTTCAGCGTTAGGTATCACAACTGGTTCATTACCTTCCATAACAGAAACACATGAGTTTGTAGTTCCTAAATCAATACCAATTATTTTGCTCATAACTTTAATTTTTTCATGATAAGTTCAAGAGTTATGCCATATTATTTATCTGACACTATGACAGTTTTTTTATTTTAATTTTAATTACATTTGGCAAATGAAAAAAGCGCCCTACAGACGAATCACTACTAAAACTCTTTCAGAAATGAAACATGAGGGTGAAAAAATAAGCATGTTAACTGCTTATGATTTCACATTCGCAAGAATTATTGATGAATCTAATATTGATATTGTTTTAGTCGGTGACTCAGCTTCTAATGTTATTGCAGGAAACGAAACAACTGTTCCTATCACCTTAGATGAAATGATTTATCACGCTAAATCTGTAGTTAAAGCAGTTAAAAGAGCGCTTGTAGTAGTCGATCTTCCATTTGGAACTTATCAATCTGATCCTCAAGAGGCTCTAAGATCAGCAATCAGAATTATGAAAGAATCTGGAGCTCATGCTGTCAAATTGGAAGGAGGAAGTGAAATAAGTGACTCTATTTCAAAAATAATAAATGCAGGGATACCTGTCATGGGACACTTAGGATTAACACCACAATCTATATATAAATTTGGCACCTACAGTGTGAGAGGTGCAGATAAATCTGAAGCTAACCAATTATTAAAAGATGTTAAGAAATTAGAAAAATTAGGATGCTTTGCATGTGTTTTAGAAAAAATTCCTTCAAAATTGTCAAAAAAAATCCATAAAGAAACCAACATCCCACTTATTGGTATTGGTGCAGGGGATGCAGTAGATGGTCAGGTTCTTGTTATTCATGATCTCCTTGGTTTAACAAATGAATTTAATCCTAGATTTTTAAGAAGATATTTAGATCTAAATTCAACTATTAAAAAAGCAGTCAAAAGGTATGTTTCGGATGTCAAGTCAAAAAAATTTCCCAATAAAAAAGAAATGTATTAATTCTCATGGATATTGTTTATGAGGACAACCACTTAATTATAGTTAATAAATCGGCAGGGGAACTATCTCAATCGGACCACACAGGAGACTCATCTCTGGTTGACAAAGTTAAAAACTACATTAAAACTAAATATAAAAAACCTGGAAACGTATACTTAGGCTTAGTCAACAGATTAGATAGACCAACTAGTGGTCTAGTAATTTTTTCTAAGACAAGCAAAAGCCTAGTAAGAATGAATAAGTTGATTAAAGAAAGAAAAATAAAAAAAATTTATCATGCTGTAACCGAAAAATCACCGGAACCAAAAAAAGGAACTCTCATAAATTTTTTGAAAAAAAATCAAGCAAAAAATAAATCTTTTATTGCATGCAAGAATGAATTAAAATCTAAAGAAGCGATACTACATTACACTTTAATCAAAAATTTAAATAAGTATTTTTTAATTGAGATAATTTTAGAGACCGGAAGACATCATCAGATTAGAAGCCAATTAGCAAATATTGGTTGTGTAATAAAAGGAGATGTAAAATATGGTGCAAAAAGAGCTAACAAAGACAAAAGTATTTGCTTACATGCAAAAAGTATAGAATTTATTCATCCAATAACTAAAGTTAAAATTTCTTTGGATGCCAGTCCACCTAAAAGTAATATTTGGTCAAACAAAGAGAAACCCCCCTGTTAATTATATATATTTTACTATTTTTACGAGCTTGTAATCTTATTGATGAAAAATACTATCAAAATATTTGATACAACTTTAAGGGACGGAGAACAAGTTCCAGGTTGTAAATTAGAAACTTCCCAGAAGCTAACCATAGCTAAAAAATTAGATTCGTTGGGAGTTGACATCATTGAAGCAGGCTTCCCTGTATCAAGTCCCGGAGATTTTAATTCAGTTGTAGAAATATCAAAAGTTGTAAAAAATGCTAGTGTTTGTGGTTTAACCAGAGCTGTTCAAAATGATATAGATGTTGCTGTAAAAGCTTTAAAACATGCTAAAAAGCCTAGAATTCATACTGGTATTGGAACATCTGATTCTCATATAAAACATAAATTCAATTCAACAAGGGATAAAATATTAGATAGAGCAGTTGAGGCTGTGAAGTATTCAAAGAAGTATGTCGATGATGTAGAATTCTACGCTGAAGATGCAGGACGAACTGACAATGACTTTTTAGCATTAGTTTGTGAAAAAGTAATTGATGCGGGTGCAACTGTTTTAAATATTCCAGATACTACTGGATATTGCCTTCCTTATGAATATGGAAAAAAAATTAGTTTCTTGATGAATAATGTTAAAAATATTGATAGGGCTACAATTTCATGTCATTGTCATAATGATTTAGGTCTCGCAACTGCTAATTCAATTGAAGGAGTAATAAATGGAGCAAGACAAATTGAATGTACAATTAACGGCATTGGTGAAAGAGCTGGAAATACATCTCTTGAAGAAGTTGTAATGATACTAAAACAACATGAGGAACTAAATTTAGATACAAATATTAACACAAAACTTTTGCTTGAAACTAGTAGAATGGTTTCTGATCTTATGGGCATGGTAGTACAACCAAATAAAGCGATAGTTGGAGCTAATGCTTTTGCGCATAGTTCTGGAATACATCAAGATGGTGTTATCAAGAAGAGGGAAACTTATGAAATTATTGATCCAAAGGATGTAGGAGTTAATGAATCGTCAATTGTATTGACTGCAAGAAGTGGAAGAGCTGCATTGGCTTATCGAGCTAAAAATATTGGTTTTGACTTAACTAAAATTCAATTGGATAAAGTTTACAATCAATTCTTAAAATTTGCAGATAAAAATAAAGAAGTTACTGACTCTGATTTGCCTAACATTATTCAATTAGCAAAAATCTAATATGGGAAAAACATTATTTGATAAAGTGTGGGATTCACATGTTGTTAAAAAAATTGATAAAGGACCAGATGTTTTATTTATTGATAGACACATGGTTCATGAGGTTACAAGTCCCGTTGCTTTTTTAGGATTAAAGAATAGAGATATTAAAGTTCTATTCCCTGAAAAAACATTTGCCACAGCTGATCACAATACACCAACCCGAAATCAACATCTTCCGGTTAAAGATTATTTATCATCAAAGCAACTCAAAGCCCTTGAGGAAAATGCAAAATATCATGGAATTTCATATTGGGGTTTAGGTCATGAAAAAAATGGTATAGTACATGTTATTGGACCTGAACATGGTATCACCCTACCAGGTGCAACTATTGTTTGTGGAGATTCGCATACTTCAACACATGGTGCCTTTGGGGCGATAGCTTTTGGAATAGGAACATCAGAGGTTGAAATGGTTTTATCAACTCAATGCGTTATGCAACCCAAACCAAAGAAAATGAGAATTAATATAAATGGTCAACTAAATGAAGCTGTAACTCCAAAGGATGTAGCATTATTTATAATTTCAAAACTTTCAACTTCTGGAGCTACTGGATATTTTGTTGAGTATTCTGGTGAGGTTTTTTCATCAATGACTATGGAAGGAAGAATGACAGTTTGTAACCTCAGCATTGAAATGGGTGCAAGAGGAGGTATGATTGCACCAGATGATAAAACATTCAATTATGTAAGAGGAAGAGAATTTTCACCTAAAAATGAGACTTGGGATGATGCTATGGAATATTGGAAAACTTTAAAATCAGATGATGATGCTGTTTTTGATAAAGAATTTACCTTTGATGGATCTACGATTGAACCCATGATTACTTATGGAACTAATCCTGGAATGGGTATTTCAATAAATTCAGGAATTCCCAGTTCAAATCAACATGGAGGAAATAAAGAAACTTTCTTAAAATCTCTTGAATACATGGATTATTCAGAAGGTGATAAAATTCTTGGGAAAAAAATAGATTTTGTTTTCTTGGGTAGTTGTACAAATGGTAGAATAGAAGATTTTAGAGCTTTTACAAATATTGTTAAAGGAAGAAAAAAAGCTCCAAATGTTACTGCTTGGTTAGTTCCAGGATCACACAAGGTTGAGAAAGCGATTAAGGATGAAGGACTTTTAACTATTTTAAATGAATCAGGATTTGAACTTAGAGAACCAGGATGTTCAGCATGTTTGGCTATGAATGATGATAAAATTCCGCCAGGAAAATATGCTGTCAGCACATCAAATAGAAATTTTGAGGGAAGACAAGGTCCTGGATCACGAACACTATTAGCGAGTCCCATTGTCGCTGCAGCTGCCGCAATTACTGGAAAGGTTACTGACCCTAGATATTTATAATTATGGCTTACGAAAAATTTAACATATTAGAAAGTACAGCTGTTCCTCTACCTATTGAAAATATTGATACAGATCAAATAATACCTGCAAGATTTTTGAAAGCAACCGAAAGAAAAGGTTTTGGTGAAAATTTGTTTCGTGATTGGAGGTATGATTCAAATAATAATCCTAAAGAAGATTTTGTGCTTAATAATAATAAGTATACGGGTAAGATTTTAATAGGTGGTAAAAATTTTGGTTCTGGATCATCTAGGGAACATGCTGCATGGGCAATATATGATTATGGTTTTAGATGTGTTATATCTAGTTTTTTTGCTGATATTTTTAAAAATAATTGTTTGAATATTGGAGTACTGCCTGTTCAAATCTCTCCAAAATTCTTAGAAGTAATCTTAGAAAGGATCTTTAAAGATCCCTCAACACTAATAATTGTTGACTTAAGAAAACAATTAATAAAAATCCAAGGATCTGAGTATTATGAAAATTTTGAAATAAACCATTACAAAAAAAATAATATGTTAAACGGTTATGATGACATTGATTACCTACTTAATTTAAAAGAATCCATACAAAATTTTTCAAAGAAAACCCCGTTGTAAAGTGAAAAGGAAAAAAATTGAAATAATGGATACTACGCTACGTGATGGTGAACAAACATCAGGAATGTCATTCTCTGAATATGAGAAGCTCACAATATCAAAACTACTTTTGAAAGAATTGAAAGTAGATAGAATTGAAGTTGCGTCAGCACGAGTTTCAAGTGGTGAATTTAAGGCTGTTTCGAAAATTATTGATTGGGCAAAATCAGAAAATTTTGATGATAAGGTAGAAATCCTAACTTTTCTAGATAATGGTATTTCTATTGAATGGATGAAGAAAACTGGAGCAAAAGTTCAAAATCTTCTTGCTAAAGGCTCACTAAATCATCTAAAACATCAACTAAAAAAAACTCCCAAACAACACTTTAAAGATGTTGAGATAAGCATACAAAATGCTAGAAAAAATAACATAAAAACTAACATATACCTTGAAGACTGGAGCAACGGAATGAAAGACTCAAAAAACTATATCATTAAATTTTTAAGTTTTTTAAAAAATCAACCTGTTGAAAGAATTTTATTGCCTGACACACTTGGTGTCTTAAATCCTGTTGAAACATCTGAGTACCTGAATGAGGTTATTGGTAATTACCCGGATATTCACTTTGATTTCCATGCACATAATGATTATGACTTAAGTGTGGCTAATACATTGGAATCTATAAAAGCAGGTTGTAATGGAGTTCACACCACAATAAATGGAATGGGTGAAAGAGCTGGAAATACACCAATGGCAAGTATTGTGGCTTCTGTAAAAGATTTTTTACCTAATTATAAAATTGAAATTGATGAGGAAGCTCTTTATAAAGTTAGTAAATTAGTATCAACATTTAGTGGCTTTAGAATTCCCCCTAATAAGCCGATTGTTGGTGAATACGTATTCACCCAAACTGCAGGAATACATGCTGATGGCGATAATAAAAAAAATCTATACTTTAACAATCTTTTACCGGAGAGATTCGGGAGAAAAAGAAAATATGCTCTTGGTAAAACCTCAGGCAAAGCCAATATCAAAAAAAATATAGATGAACTAGGCCTTAAATTATCAGATGAGAATTTAAAAAAAGTCACCAAAAAGATTATTGAGCTTGGTGATAAAAAAGAAAAAGTAACTGCCGAGGACTTACCTTATATTATTTCAGATGTGTTAAATACTAGAAGTATTCATGAAAAAATAAAAATAAAATCTTATTACCTAAGACATAAAAAAAATAAAAAACCATCAGCTGACATAAAAGTTGAAATAAATGGAAAATTATTTTCTGAGTCAGGATTTGGGGACGGACAATTTGATGCATTTATGAATGCATTAAAAAAACTTTACAAGAAAAATGGACATTTACTACCCATTTTAACTGATTACTCGGTCACGATTCCACCTGGAAGCAATTCTGATGCTTTGTGTGAAACATTCATAACATGGAAAAATTCAAAGAAAGAATTTATAACAAGAGGATTAGACTCAGATCAAACTGTTTCTGCTATAAAGGCAACTGAAAAAATGCTAAATATTATTTGATATATGGATCTAAAGATTGCATTATTAGCTGGCGATGGAATAGGACCTGAAGTTATTCGAGAAGCAGTAAAAGTTTCAAACTCAATTGCAAAAAAATTTAATCATAAAATTACATGGACTGAAGGATTAGTGGGAGCTGCTGCGATTGAACTAACAGGTGATCCATATCCTGAAGAAACACATAAAATTTGTTTAAACTCAGATGCTGTTTTATTTGGTGCAGTAGGAGACCCTAAATATGATAATAATCCAACAGCAAAAGTTCGACCCGAAGAGGGGCTTTTGAGAATGAGGAAAGAATTGGGTTTGTTTGCAAACATAAGACCAACGTACACTTTTGAATCACTTTTAGAAAAATCTCCAATAAAAAAATCAATAATTCAAGGTACAGATTTAGTTTTTGTAAGAGAACTCACAGGTGGTATATATTTTGGTAAAAGAGGTAGGAATAATGCAAAAGATTATGCATTTGATACTTGCGAATACAATGTAGATGAAATTAAAAGATTAGCTAAAGTTGGTTTTGAGCTAGCAATGAAAAGATCAAAGAAATTATGTTGTATTGATAAAGCAAATGTTCTAGAGACATCTAGACTTTGGCGACAAACAGTACAATCTTTACAAAAAAATTATCCTGAGGTTAGTGTTTCATATGAATTTGTTGATGCCGTGGCTATGAGATTAATACATTCACCTCGTTATTATGATGTTTTAATAACTAGTAATTTGTTTGGTGACATATTAACAGACGAAGCATCTGTCATTTCTGGATCAATGGGTTTGATGCCATCAGCTTCTGTTGGTACAAGAACTTCAATTTATGAACCAATTCATGGTTCTTTCCCCCAAGCCAAAGGAAAAAATATTGCTAACCCACTAGCAACAATACTTTCTGCTTCTATGATGTTTGAAAGGAGTTTTAATCTTCTTGATGAGTCTAAGCTTATTCGCGATCTAGTAAACGATTCTATCGAAAATAATATTGTCACTGAAGATCTCTCTACTAGTGGTAAATCATATGGAACAAATGATATTGGGGATTGGATAACAGAAAAGATTGAAAGAGGATAATTTTACCTATCCTCTTTTTCATCCATTTTTTTCTTCAAATCTGCCAAAGCTTCAATATCACCAAGTGTAGATTTATCAACATCATCATTTTTAGGCTTTGCTTTTGTCTTTTTCTTTTCAACCTCTTTTTTGAATGTAGCGGAATGTGACATAACAATCCTTTTAAAATCACTGTTAAATTCAATAACTTTGAAATCTGCTTCTTCTCCCACCTTGAGGTTGGATCCATCATTTTTTAATGTATGTTTTTTGGGTACAAAAGCACTAAGATCATCATTTAAAATTATTGATCCTCCTCTTTCAGAAATAGATTCAAGTTTAAATTTATGAGTAGAATCTACAGGATACTTCTTTAAATAATCATCCCAAGGATTTTTCTTTGTTTGTTTGTGTCCTAAGCTTAGTTTTCTCTCATCTACATCAAGCTCTAATACAATAACATCAATTTTATCATCTATTGAAAAAAGTTCAGACGGATGTTTTATTTTTTTTGTCCATGATAAGTCAGAAATATATATTAAACCATCAATTCCTTCTTCAAGTTCAACAAAAACTCCAAAATTTGTGAAATTTCTAATCTTTCCTTTGTGCTTTGATTCAATAGGATATTTATTAGTAATGTCAGTCCAAGGGTCAGAAGTTAATTGCTTAATACCTAGAGACATTTTTCTTTCCTCTCTATCTAATGATAAAATAACAACTTCAACCTCATCACCAACTTTAACAAAATCCTGAGCTGATCTTAAATGAGTTGACCATGACATCTCAGAAACATGAACAAGACCTTCTACTCCATCAGCAATTTCAATAAAAGCTCCATAGTCTGCTAAAACCGAAACTTTTCCTTTTACTTTATCTCCTTCTTTGAGATTACCATCAAGATTTTCCCATGGATGTTTACTTAATTGTTTAACTCCAAGTTGAATTCTAGATTTATCATCATCAAAATCTAAGATCACAACATTTAATTTTTGATCTAATTCTAAAATTTCTGTTGGATGATTAATTCTATTCCATGACAAATCAGTTATATGTATTAAACCATCTACTCCACCTAAATCAACAAAAACTCCATATGTTGTTATATTTTTTACTATTCCCTCTAAAACTTGACCTTTTTTAAGCTGAGAAATAATCTCTTTTTTCTGTTCTTCAATATCAGCTTCAATTAATGCTTTGTGAGATACAACAACATTTTTAAATTCATGATTAATTTTAACAATCCTAAACTCCATGTTTTTATTAACATATTGATCATAATCTCTTATAGGTTTAACGTCAATTTGAGATCCTGGTAAAAATGCTTCAAGTCCAAAAACATCTACTATCATTCCACCTTTAGTTCTGCATTTTACAAAACCTGTAACTACTGTTTCCTTATCATGAGCATCAATTACTCTCTCCCACGCTTTAATTGTTCTAGCTTTTCTGTGGGAAAGAATTAATTGTCCTGTTTTATCTTCTTGTATGTCAACAATTACTTCAACTGTATCACCAACAGCTAGCTCAGGGTTGTATCTAAATTCATTAAGCGATATAACACCTTCGGATTTAGCATTTATATCAATTATAGCTTCTCTTTCTGTGATGTTTACAACAGTCCCAACTATTACACTTTCGGAATATGTATCAACAAAATTTTCATCAATGAGTTTATCAAACTCATCAGTTTGTTTTTTGGAAATTGTTTGTATTCCTTCCTCAAATTCTGTCCAATTAAACCCATCATCAGAAACTTCTACTTTTTTTGTCAA
>CACCIQ010000004.1 GCA_902546095.1 uncultured Bacteroidota bacterium | reverse complement strand
TGGTGATATAACTAACAAATCAAAAATTACATCTTCAGATTTTATTGAAGGCTCTGCTGAAAACTCATTCAATTTTAATGTAAAATTTGAAGGTGATTTTAATCAAATATTTTTAAATGAATTTGAGCTTAAAAATGATTATACAAATATTTTAGCAGCGTTACAAATTAAAAATCCATTTGATAAATCTAAATATGATTTAACTGTTGATTTTACGGAATTTAGCTCTGTTAGTACAGAAATTTCCAATACGTTTCCTGAAATATTTGGATCATATATTCCAAGTTCATTAAAGTCAATTGGAAAATTTAAACTTATTGGCAGTTTTACATATTCTAATGAAAAAATTGTGTCAGATTTTGAACTTTTTAACAATAAAGGAAACATTTATTCTAGTCTTATAATTTCAGAATTTGAAAATATTGATAACGCAAGTTACGCTGGAGTATTTAAGGGTGATAAAATTGACCTTTCAAATTTTATTTCAATCCCTTTTCTTGGCAAATCCAATTTTGAATTCACAATAGATGGAAAAGGATTTGTTCCCCAGTTTTTGGATTCTAATCTCGAGGGGAAGGTAAAGACTATCATTGTAAATGGATATGAATATCAAAATATTGACGTATTTGGTAATGTAAGTGACAAGGTGTTTAATGGAAAAATCAATGTTAATGATCAAAATATCAATCTTGATTTCACAGGTTTGATTGATTATTCTGACGAACTAATTGATTTCGATTTTTCAACAAATATTGTTAATGCTAATCTTGGTAAATTAAATTTAGCAATTAATGACAATTTTTTAAGCGGAAAAATAAATACAAAACTTAGAGGAAATTCTATTTCCACTTTAATTGGAGATATTTCATTCAAAGATTTCGTTTATGGTTCAAAGGATAACAAGTATTTTTTTGATGAATTAGTTGCCCAATCCAGAATAAATAATGATATCAGATTTTATAATTTAAATTCCCCTGATGCACTTAGTGGTATAATCATAGGTGATTTGGATTTTTTTGAGTTACCTAAAATTTTAGAGAACTATTTTTTACTCAGGTATAATAATTTTAATCCTAATGATAAACTTTTTTTGACTGACCTAAGTTTTAATTTAAACTTAAAGCCAAAAATAGCTAGTGTCCTTAATAGCGATATTATAATTGATGAAAACACATTTATTCGGGGAGATTTTAATCTTGATGGAGCGTATGAACTTGTTTTCTCAACTCCACACTTTAAATCAAAGGATTTAACTCTAAATAATATTAATTTGAAAATTAATGATAATGCAGTGAATGCATCTTTTGCCGAATTTCAATCTAAATTATTAAATGGAACAAAAATTAAAGTCAATTCTAAATTTTCAGATGATAAAACAGATTTTTATATAAATTTTAATTCTGAAAGTGGAAATAATAAAATAAATTTTAATCATTCTTTGGATAAGAATCAAAGATCTGTCTTCTCATTTTTAGATCTTTCTTTCGATTACAACAATAATAAATGGGTTTTATTAGAATCATTAAAAAAAGATGATAATGTTCTTATTTTAAGTGATGAATATCAAGAGCTAAAATCAACCAAGATCAAATCCGAGGATCAAGTCATTGAATTTAAATACTTAAATAATAAAGATGAGTTTGATTTTGATTCAATTTTTCAAAATGTTCGTTTTTCATCTATAATACCTAAGCCAAAAAATATTTTGTACGAAGGTATTGTTAATGGAAACATTTCATTATCTAAAAGGAGCGAAGTTTATTTGAGTAATTCTGAGATATTACTTAAAAATTTCTCCTCAAATGGTCAAATATTAGGTGATGGCCTATTAAATATTAAAAATAGTGACTCGAAAGATAAATACAACCTTGAATTTACTATCATTAATCAAAAATTAAAAACTTTTGATGTAAGCGGATTTTTTAAAATCAGTAATAATGATTATCCACTTGCTTTGAATGTAAGAACTAATAAATTTTTAATTAGTCCATTTTCTGCAATTGGTGAGAATGTCCTGCAAAATTTTAAAGGATATTTTGATTCTAATTTTACTGTTACTGGGTCATTTTACAAACCAAATTTCAAGGGATATATTAAGGCAAATAATTCCAGTTTTGATGTTCCATACCTTGGAGTCAGATATAGTTTCCCAGAAAACCCATCTTTTATTCTTGACGAGATGTCTATATATATGGATAATTTTAAAATACAAGATACTCAAATGAACAGTTTTGGAATTTTGGATGGAAAAATTAATCATGATCGTCTAAAAGATTGGTTTTTAGATTTTCAAATTTCATCGGAAAATCTTTTAGCCATAAATACAAAGAAAGATCAAAATGACTTTTATTATGGGCAGGGCATGTTTGATGGATATGCCGAATTTTATGGACCTGGAAAAGATTTAGACATAAATATTAATGGATCTTCAAATGATAATACAAAAATTACAATTCCAATCAAATATGATGATGGAGTGGGTAGCCTTTCTTATCTAAAATTTTCATCTGATATTAATACTAATTCAAATTTAATTAATCAAGGCCTAGAGGTTTTTATTGACCTCCAACTTAATAACAAGGCAGAATTAGAAATTATTTTTGATGAAAGTAGTGGTTCTAAGCTTTCAGGTAGGGGTGAAGGTGATTTTAGATTTGAGTCTGATTACTCAGGTAATTTTAATATAATAGGTGATTTTACAACTGAAGTTGGCAAGTATCACTATAAAAATTTTGGCATAGTTGAAAGAATTTTTGATATTAAAAAAGGAGCAAACATCTCATGGGATGGTGATCCCTATAAAGGAATTATTAATGCTGAGGCAATATATGATGTTCCTGGTGGTGCAAATCCTGCTCCACTTATACAGAATGCGTCTTTCAACAGAAAAATTCCTACATTGGTTAATATCCTTTTATCTGGGGAGCTATCAAATTTACAGACACCAAAGTTTGAAATTTTATTTCCAAACACTAGAGGTTCTATAAAGTCTGAATTAGACTATTATTTGAATGACTACGAAAAGAAACAAACTCAGGCTATATCATTGATAAGTCAAGGTTTTTTTACAGAAAGTGGCAACAATACTTTGGTTTCATCTCAAACAATTACTAATAATCTTTTTCAAAGAGCATCAGGGATTATTGATGAAATTTTCACAAACCCAGAAGATAAGATGAATGTTGGAATAAATTATTCTCAGGGTGACAGATTTTCCTCATCAAGTTTATTAAATCGTGATAGGATAGGACTTTCATTGCAAAGTGAAATTAGTGATAGAATATTAATTAATGGAAAAATTGGAGTTCCTGTAAGTGGAACGGAGGAAAATATTATTTTAGGTGATGTACAAATTGAGTTTTTATTAAATGATTCAGGTAGTTTAAAGGCAAGAATTTTTAATAAGGAGAATGAATATCAATTTTTTGGAGATGAAATTGGTTACACTCAAGGTTTTGGAATTTCATATGATGTTGAATTTGACACTTTCTCAGAGTTAATTTCCAAAATAAGAAAAAAAAATAAAGAGAAATAATTTATATATTTATCAATAACAACTAAAACCAAAATAATGGAAACTAATATTTCAAAAAAAGCATTATTTAATGCTTCTTGTATTGCACTAACAGTTACTGCTATGACCTTTGCTATTAGGGCAGGTATTCTAGTTGAGCTTGGTGTTGATTTTAATTTAAATAATAAAGAATTAGGATGGATTAATTTAATGGCTTTTTGGGGGTTCCCAGTTGCTACAATTTTTGGTGGACTTTTATATAATTATTTTGGTCCAAAGAAACTTTTGGTTGCCGCTTTTCTTTCTCATTTAATCGGTCTTGTGATGACAATTTATGCAGATGGATTTACAACACTTTTAATTTCTTCATTCTTGATTGGTTTTGCAAATGGTTCTGTCGAGGCTGCATGTAACCCTCTTATAGCTGACATGTACTCCAATAATAGAACAACTATGTTAAATAAGTTTCATGTATGGTTTCCTGGTGGTATTGTTGTCGGGTCATTAGCAGTTGAGTTATTGAATTTTATGTCAGTGGGTTGGCAACTTAAGATTGCTACAATGATATTACCAACTCTAATTTATGGCTACATGTTTTATAAGTCTATATTTCCCAAGTCTGAAAATATTGAAACAAATACTGGATTAAACATTAAATCATTGTTCACTCCATTATTCCTTTTTATTGCTGCTTGTATGACTTTAACTGCAGTAACTGAGCTGGGAACTCAACAATGGTTAGTTCCTTTGCTAGATAAATCTGGAGCTAGTCCAATGTTAATTTTAGCCATGGTCACTGGAGTTATGGCTGTTGGCAGATATTTTGCTGGACCAATAGTTCATAAATTAAATCCAGTAGGAGTATTATTTATGTCAGCAATAATTTCAACCCTAGCCATATATTTAATGTCAATTGTTGATGGTACATCCTTATACTTTGTTTCTATCTTGTTTGCATTTGGAGTTTGCTATTTCTGGCCAACAATGATTGGTTTTGTCTCTGAATATTTACCTAAAACTGGTGCTTTAGGTATGTCACTAGTTGGTGGAATGGGTATGTTTGCTACAGGAATATGGCAACCTGTCATAGGTTCCTGGATAGATGAAAACACTCAACTAGCATTAGAATCTGGTCTTGCACAAGATTTAGCTGAGATTACGGCAGGAAAAGCTACACTTGGGAATATCACATACTTTCCTCTAATATTAATTTTATTCTTTGGTATTCTATATTTGAACAGAAAAAAATTAGAAAAAATAAGATATAGTAATGTCTAATAAAATTAAGCTTGGATTTGTAGGAGGGGGTAATGATTCTCTAATAGGCGTGCTGCATAAAGTAGCTGCAGTAATGTTTGACAGGTATCATTTAGTTGGAGGTGTGTTTAGTTCAAATAAAGATGTAAATGTTAAAACTGCAGATGATTTGGGTTTAGACCAATCAAGAATATATAATGATTTTGAAGAAATGATTGATGCTGAGTCAAAAGTTGATTTGTCCGATAAAATTGAGGCTGTTTGTATTTTGACTCCAAACTTTTTGCATTTTCCGATGGCAAAAAAATTCCTCGAGAATGGATTTCATGTAATTTGTGAAAAACCACTTTCAATTTCATTAAAGCAAGCTCAAGAATTAAAATCTATAAAAGATTCAAAAAATTTAGTTTTTGCAGTAACTCATACTTATACCGGATATCCAATGGTTAGGCAAATGACTAAAATGATATCTGAGGGTATTATTGGAGATATACAGAGGGTAGATTCTACTTATTTTCAAGGATGGATTAATGATATTATTCATGACAAAGACAAAAGGAATTCAACTTGGAGATTAAATCCTGAAGTAAGTGGAATAAGTTCATGTCTTGCAGACATTGGAACTCATGCTTTTAACATGCTAGAGTTAGTTTGTGGAATGAAGGTAAAAAAAATACTTGCTGATTTAAATAATTTATATGAAGATAATCCATTGGATATTGATGTTAGTGTTCTTGTAAGAATGGAAAATGGGTGTAAAGGAACAATTCGCTCAACTCAAATAGCTACTGGCTTTGAAAATAATTTAAATATTAGTGTATATGGATCCAAGGGATCACTCTCTTGGGAGCAAGAAAACCCTAACTATTTATATTATTATACTAATGATAAACCTTTACAGGTTCTAAAACCAGGACATCCGTACAATTCAAAAATATCTTTAGATGGAACAAAATTACCTGCTGGACATCCAGAAGGTATCTTCGACGCTATGGGTAACATTTACAGAGGTGTTGCTAGAGCGATAAGAGGAGAAAAAAATGAAAAAGGTGAATTTCCTACTATTGAAGAAGGTGTTAGAGGAATGGACTTTATTGAAAAAGCAGTAAAGTCTAATGAAAATGGTAATATTTGGTTGGAATTAGAGTAATAGTTCTTCAATTTTTAAAAATATAACGTAATTTTGCAACTCGTTATGAAAACAATAGCTGTACTAACCTCTGGTGGTGATTCACCTGGAATGAATTCTTCAATTAGAGCAGTTGTTAGAGCATGTGCTCATTATCAAATTAAATGTATTGGGATAATAAGAGGTTTTTCTGGTTTAATTGAAAATAATACAAAAGTATTAAGCACTAGAAGCGTCAGGGGAATTATTAATAGGGGAGGCACTTTTTTATATTCTGCAAGATGCAATGAATTTAAGACGGCCGAGGGACGAAAGATTGCACATAAGAATCTAAAAGATAATGAAATTGATGGATTGATTGTAATTGGTGGCGATGGATCATTTACAGGTGCTTTAAAGCTAAAGCAAGAGTTTAACTTTCCTGTTGTTGGAATTCCAGGAACAATTGATAACGACTTACATGGTACATCACACACATTAGGATATGATACAGCTTTGAACACTGTTATGGATGCTATTGATAAAATAAGGGATACAGCCATTTCACATCATAGATTGTTTTTGGTTGAGGTTATGGGTGCAGATGCTGGATATATTGCCTTAAATTCTGGATTAGCTATAGGTGCTCAAGAAATTTTAATTCCTGAAGTTAACATGAGCTTTGAAAATCTTATTAATTCATTGAAAAAAAGTAAAAAATCTGGAAAAACATCAAGTATTATCGTAGTAGCAGAAGGTGATAAAACAGGAAAAAATGTTTTTGAATTAGCATCAAAGATCGAGGAAACATTGCCTAAATATGAAACTAGAGTATCTGTCCTTGGTCATATTCAAAGAGGAGGTACACCATCATGTTTTGATAGAGTTTTAGGCACTCAGCTTGGCGTAAAAGCTGTAGAAAGCTTAATTGAGGGTAATGATGGCAATATGGTAGGTATAGATAATGGGAAAATCATTTTTACTCCCTTAGATAAAGCCTTAAAAGGAAAAAGTAAGATTAACAAGGAATTATTGAGAATATCTCAAATTATGAACACTTAAATTTTAAAATAGATGAGAAAAATTAAAATTGGAATTAACGGATTTGGTAGAATTGGAAGAATGGTTTTGAGACTTTCTCTAGCAAGAACTGATTTAGAAGTTATCGCAATCAATGATCTTTTGGATATTAATCATTTGGCGTATTTATTAAAGTATGACTCTGTACATGGAAAAATTAATAGTAATATTTCTATTGAGGGAAATAGTTTGAATATTGATGGTCAAAAAATTCAAATAACGTCTGAAAAAGACCCTAAACTAATAGGCTGGGATAATCTAGGGGTTGATGTAGTCTTAGAATGTACGGGCATTTTTACAACGCTAGAAACAGCTAAATATCACATCGATGGTGGTGCCCCCAAAGTTGTGATTTCTGCCCCATCTAAGGACGCACCCATGTTTGTAATGGGAGTAAATCACGAAACTATAAACAAAAATGATTTAATTATTTCTAATGCGAGTTGTACAACTAACTGTCTAGCGCCTCCAATAAAAGTTTTAAATGATAATTTTGGTGTTGAAGAAGCACTTATGACTACGGTTCATGCTGTAACTGCCACCCAATTTACAGTTGATGGACCTTCAAAAAAAGACTTTAGAGCTGGAAGGAGTTCATTACTTAACATAATTCCTGCCTCAACAGGCGCAGCAAAAGCTGTAACTAAGGTTATTCCATCTCTAGAGGGTAAGATTACAGGTATGGCATTTAGGGTCCCAACTGCAAATGTTTCTGTTGTCGATTTAACTGTAAAATTATTAAAAGAAACATCTTATGAGGAAATTATGAACACAATGGAAATTGCGTCTAAAGGTGAGTTGAAAAACATTTTAGGGTTTTCATCAGATGATGTTGTTTCTCAAGATTTTATAGGAGATGTTAGAACTTCGATTATTGATTCTAAAGCAGGTATTCAATTAAATTCTAAGTTTTATAAAATTATTACTTGGTATGACAATGAGGCTGGTTATTCAAGCAAACTTTTAGATTTAGCAACTCATTTCTGCAAATAAATTAAATGAGATTAATTGTTGACAGTGGATCTACAAAGACCGATTGGATATGTATCAATGATAAGGGTGAGGTTTTATTTGATACTCAGACAAAAGGATTAAATCCTCAAGTATTGACAGAACAAATTATTGAAGAGAGAGTAATAAATAATTTTGATCTTTACCAAAAAAGAAAAAAAATTTCTCACTTATATTTCTATGGTGCTGGTTGTGGAACTGAATCTCCAAGGAAACTCATAAAGAAAGTCTTTGAAAGAATATTTATTAATTCATTAATTGATATTAAAGAGGATACATATGCTGCTATATATGCAACGTGTGAACCTGGAATCAAATCAATTACGTCTATATTGGGAACAGGATCTAATTGTACCTATTATGATGGTAAAAACATTTTACAAAAAGTTGATTCTTTAGGATATGTTTTAATGGATGATGCCAGTGGAAATTATTTTGGTAGACAATTAATAAGAGATTACTATTTTGACAAAATGCCTTTATCTGTTCAAAAGAGCATTAGTAAGTCGTTTGATATGCAATCTAATACAATTAAGGATCATATCTATAAAAGACCAAATCCCAATACATATTTAGCAAAATTTGGAAGGTTTGTAATTGACAATAAAGAATTACCATATTTTAAAAAGTTAATTAGAAAAGGATTTAGTCTATTCATTTCAAATCAAATAGAACAGTTTTCTGATTGTAGAGAAGTGCCTTTACATTTCATAGGATCTATTGGTTTTTATTTGAAGGAAGAGCTTGCAGAAGTTTTAGAATCCAAGAAAATGAACATTGGTAAAGTATTGAGAAAACCCATTGATGGTTTAGTTAATTACCATTTAGAAAATATCTAGTTTACAGCAATCATATCTATCTCTACATCAACACCTAAAGGTAAACCACTAACCTCAATTGTTGTTCTAGCTGGTTCGTAATTTTTTTCAAAATATGATCCATAGATTGCATTAACTTTTGAGAAATTATTCATATCAGTAAGATAGATTTTTGAGCGCACTACATCTTTAAAATTAAACCCAGCCTCATCTAAAATAGATTGAATATTTTTCATAATTAACTTGGTTGCATCTTCAACTGAACCTTTAATTACCTCATTATTTTCTGGATTTATCGCAACTTGACCAGAAATATAAAGTGTTTTATCAACCAGTATAGCCTGGTTGTATGGCCCCACAGGTAAGGGAGCTTTATCAGTTTTTATAATTTTTTTCATACTTTTTTATAGTCTTTTATCTGGCTCTTTCCTTTTATCATATTTTAGGTCACTTAAAAACCCTGACTTTATTCCGATAAAAAAATACCATGATTCTCTTATACTAAATGGAACCCAACTAAAATTCATTTTCCAGCTATCTAAATCTCTTTCAAAACGAAGCTGTGTATATGTAAACCCCTTATTTTTAAAGTCATATCCAGAGGAACCGCCAATTTTCCATTTTTTTGAAAGTATAATATTTCCTGAAAACATCAAAGAATTATTTCCAATCTTTCTTTGTTTTCGGTTGTTTAAATAAGTAAGTGAGTGTGCAAATCTGAAATCCCAACCTATTTTATTAATGTATTCTGTTAAATTTTCTTTTCTCCTCCCATCATTTTCATCATCATCATCAAACGTACTTTTTGTTAGATCCTGACTAGAGCCAAATAAATCATCTGTCCTGCCTCCACCAGTCACATTTTCACTGTTTTCACTTTTATTATTTGAATTAAAAGATTTACTATCTAGAGAAAAATTCATGTTTAGATTAGCACTTGTCATTCTTAATAAGCCTCCACCATCTGCAATATTTAACTTATTAATTCTAAAGCCATTATCGTTAATTGAATAAGGATCAAAAGTTGCAGATAAATTTATATTTAATTTGTTTTTAAAGAGGTTTGTTCCTGTTGTCATTCTCACAGGTGATAGTTTTAACGAATCAGCCGCTAGATTGTAACTTGTGGATATGTTGAGATTATTTAGGATAGTAACTTTTCTAGGTTCGGTTGCAAGACTGTCCTTTTCTTTAATTTTAGCTTCAATGTTATTGCTAATTTGTAAGCCGATTGCACTGGAATATCTACGTGATGGTAATCCAAAGAAATTTTCTTCAAACCTTGTATACTCAGCTGTATTTCCATCTGCATCTATTATGTAAGTATCATAATATTTTTCAAAACTTGGTCTGATATTGTAGGTAACAGAAGGTCTAATCACATGTCTAATTGATTGTATTTTTTTATCCTCTTTAAAATTGAATAACCCATATATGGTTGTACCCAAACTCATACCAAAATTATATTGACTAAACCTGTCAAAACCCCTAACTTGAATTTTGTCTTCTTGTACTTGATTATTGATATCATAATCATTCCGAATTATTGTGTTACCAGTCCAAATCTCATCAAAATTTCCATTCATGCTTACACTAAAGTGTTTTAATACTTTAAAATTGGTACTCAAAGGAATTGTATGTTTCATACCATACTTAGCATCATCAAACATGCCTTTTTTAAAAAATAAGGAATCAGTCGTATTAATTCTGTTTTCACCCCTGAACGAGTATTGAAGATTAATATTTTTAATAATTCCTTTTTTTTGACCATTCCTTTTTACAAATGGATAAACTCTCTCAACATTACCTTGAAAAGTTGGAAGTACTAAATTGACCGTTTTTGACCTTGTGTTTTGTGAGTGAGAGGCTGTTAGTGATACATTTACTGAGGGATATCCCCTAAATGTCTTGGAAAATGATACTGATGAATTCAAAGTGTTATTTAAAAAGTTAGGAGTATTAATTTGATTTAAAGATTCTCTAAAATAATTACTGCTCCCTAAATTTACCGATGCTGAAAATCTGTTGTAAGGGTTGGCTTTAGAATCTTGAGAGTGTGTCCATCGTATGTTGTAAATATTAGATTTTGAATACCCTGGCAAACCACGTTCACCATCAATAAGGTTCTCAAATCTTACACTTAAACTACCATTAAATGAATATCTTTTTCTATATGATGATTCCACTCTCATTCCATAGCTGCCATTAGTATAATAATCTCCCAGCAGAGTTAAGTCAAAGTATTCCGAAGGTGCTAGATAATATCCACCATTTTGAAAAAAATAACCCCTTCTATTATTTTGCCCTATAGTTGGAAAAATAAATCCAGAATTTCTGTCTTCAGTTAGTGGAAAATAGGCAAATGGTAGAAAAATTGGTGTTGGCACGTCATAAATATATAAGTTACTTGGACCAGCAATAATTTTATTTTTTGGAATGAATTTTCCTGATCTTACTCTAATATAATATTCAGGATCATCCAGGTTTTTTGAAGTTGTTACTTTAGCCTCTTTAATGAAGTATATTGAATCATTTTCTTTTTTTGTTGCTGAAGAAAATACATTCATTTCATTTTGAGTTGTTCTTGAGTTCCAAATTAAAGCTTTTTTAGTATCAAAATTATATCTTAAGGAATCCGGATTAATTTCATCTCCACCTTGTTTAAAAATTGGTGATTGTATATAATTTCCTAAAGAATCTTTAATTCTTCCGGCAGATACAACATTACTTTCCCAATCGAACTTTATTATACCAGATTTCAATTCAATATCCATATAGTACAGCTCTGCGTTATCAAAGAGGGTAATAATTTTTTCTTTATTATTTATTTTAATATATCCTTTAGCTTTTCTTCTGACATCATCTAAAATCAGTTTAGTTTTAAGTGTATCTGAATTTATAGTGTCTTTTTCAATATTTTGTGAAAACAAATAGCTATTGTTGAAAAAACTGTAAAAAAAACATATCAATAGGGGTATTACTTTTATATGTTTTTTATTAATATACAAAGCGATAAAAGATTTATTAAAATTAGTGATAATTTTATAAGAGATGATTTTTAAGCAATTTATTCATTTATTTGTTTTTGTATTTCTGTTTTTTTCATCTAATAGTTTTACCCAAAATGTAAAAAACGAGTTTGTTGTTGTGGTTGATGCAGGTCACGGAGGAAAAGATCCAGGAAATAGGGGAAATGGTTATTTTGAGAAGAATATTGCTTTAAATATAGCTCTTAATGTTGGTGAAATACTTACACAGAATAAGGTTAAAGTTGTTTACACCAGAACCAAAGATGTTTTTGTTGACTTATACAAGCGAGCTCAAATTGCAAATAATGCTAATGCTGATTTATTTATTTCAATACATTGCGATGCCCATAATTCTAACGCATATGGCGCAGGAACTTTTGTTCTAGGGTTACATGCCAATGAAAGAAATTTTAAAATTGCACAAAAAGAAAATTCTGTAATATACCTAGAGGAAAATTACGAACAAAAATATGATGGTTTTGACCCTAACAATCCAGAATCTGTTATAAGTTTAGTTTTGATGCAAGAGGAGTATCTTGATCAAAGCATAGTCGCAGCTAATTACATACAAGAGTTTTTTGTTAAAGACTTAAACAGGAGAGATAGAAAGGTAAAACAAGCAGGCTTTTTAGTTTTAAGAAATACATATATGCCAAGCGTTTTGATTGAAGCAGGGTTTTTGACAAATAAAACGGAAGGACAATACTTAAACTCCAGTAAAGGTCAAAAAGAAATTTCCTCATCAATTTCAAAAGCAATACTTAAGTATTTATCAACTTTGGATAGCAATCTTGTTAATTTACCTGAGACGTTTAAATTTAATAATAAAGGTGAATTTTTATTTAAAGTTCAAATTTCTGCAAGCTCTAAATCATTAGAGCTCAAATCTTACAATTTTAATGGTTTAAATAAATTATCTAAATCAAATAGTAATGGTTTATATAAGTATTATCATGGAAGTACAACAGATTATAATGAAGTGAAAAAATTATTAAAGAATGCAAAGAATAAAGGTTTTAAGTCTGCATTTATAGCGGTATTTAAGGAAGGTCAACCATATAGTTTAAAAAAATACTTGGATGAATTTCAATAAAGATTGCACTTATTTATAAATTTGAATAAACTAAGAGTGAAATTATCATACGAAATAAAGACTGGTATACTTGTTTTAACAGGGATTATTCTATTTATTATAGGATTTAGTTATTTAAAATCAAACGATGTATTTATCACTGATAGGATTTTTTATGCTGTTTATGATGATGTTGAGGGTGTGAGTAAAGGTACACCAGTTACTATTAGCGGATTTAATGTTGGTAGCGTACAAGACATAGAGTTTTATAAAAATTCATCTAAACTTTTACTAAAATTTAGGGTTGAAAATGAATTTAATTTTTCTAGTGAAAGTATAGCTCAGATTTATGAAACAGGATTAATTGGAGGGAAAGCTGTTGCTGTAATACCAAAATATGGTAATAAATTAGCAAGATCAGGTGACACTCTTCAATCTGATGTAGCACCGGGTTTGACAGAGCTAGTGAATGACAGATTATCCCCTTTACAAGACAAAATCGAATCAATGGTAGTTAGCGCTGATTCAGTATTAATTAGTTTAAATGCTGTTTTAAATACTGAAGCCAAATTAGAAATTCAATCAACAATTGAAAATTTTTCATCTACTGTTGCCGATTTAAAGACCTCTGCTGGTACGTTAGATGAAATCTTAGATAATAATAAAAATCAAATTAATAATATTATTTCAAATGTTAATCAGACATCCAATGAGTTAGCTGGGCTTTCAGGAAGCTTCTCTGATTTGTCAATAGTGATTAGCAATTTATCAGAATCATCTGAAAATATAGATAAGATTATTTCTGAAATATCTGATGGTGAGGGATCATTAAACAAGTTAGTATTTGATGACGCTTTGATTAATTCGCTAGATGCAGCTAGTAAGAATATCAACCTTTTAATCAAAGACCTCAGACTAAATCCAAAAAGATATGTTCATTTTTCATTATTTGGGAAAAAGAATAAACCATATACAAATGAAAAAGAATAAGGTTAAAAATACTATGCACGCATAGTATTTTTATTTATATTTGAATATGTCATTTTTGCCTTCAATTTTGTTTGGTTTCTTACTTTTCTTGGCTATTGCTTTGTTTGTTTTTAATTGTAGAAAAATTTACAGAAATATTAATCTAGGTAAAAATATTGACAGAAGTGATAATAAGAAAGTAAGATTATTAAAAATGTTTAGACTAGCTTTTGGTCAATCTAAAATGTTAGATAAACCAGTCGTGGGTTTATTACATCTTATTGTTTATGTAGCATTTATTTTGATTAATGTTGAGTTAATTGAGATTATTATCGATGGACTTTTTGGTACCCACAGATTTTTAGCGCCATACTTGGGTGGCTTTTATGATTTTCTAATAGGTTTTTTTGAAATTCTTGCGTTCCTGGTCGTTATTTCAGTTTTAATTTTTTGGATAAGAAGAAATATTTTAAATATTAGAAGGTTTATTTCCAATGATTTAAAGGGATGGCCAAAAACTGATGCAAACTATATTTTATATATAGAATTGGTATTAATGTTTTTGTTTCTAAATATGAATGCCACAGACTTTTACTTGCAATCATCCTCATTTTCAGAATATTATAAATCATATGGATATTTTCCTATCAGTCAATATTTAGTCCCTATATACTCAAATTTTTCTGATATATCAGTTATGTATGTTGAAAGAACCTCATGGTGGTTGCATATTATTGGAATATTGTTTTTTCTTAATTACTTATACTATTCAAAACATCTGCATATTTTGTTAGCATTTCCAAATACTTACTTTTCAAACCTTGATAAAATTGGAAAGTTTGATAATCTTAGTTCTGTTTTCAATGAGGTAAAGGCCATGTTGGATCCTAGTCATGACCCTTTTTCAACAAACAATAATCAAACCGAAATAGAAAAATTTGGAGCTTCTGATGTTTTTGATTTAAATTGGTTTCAACTACTTAATGCCTACACATGTACAGAATGTGGAAGATGTTCATCAGAATGCCCAGCAAATGAGACTGGTAAGTTGTTGTCTCCCAGAAAAATAATGATGAAAACTAGAGATAGGTTAGAGGAAGTTGGTAAAAATATAGATAAGAATGGTAAATTTATAGATGATAACAAAAGTTTATTAAATGATTACATTTCAAAAGAAGAACTTTGGGCATGCACAACATGTAACGCATGTGTTGATTCATGTCCAATTGGAATTGATCCCTTATCAATTATTTTAGATATGCGAAGATATTTGGTAATGGAGCAATCCGCAGCACCCAGTGAGCTAAATAATATGATGAATAATTTGGAAAACAATGGTGCACCTTGGCCGTTTAATCAGCTTGACAGACTTAATTGGAAAAATTAATATTATGACAAAAAAAAATATAGATGATTTTTTAGAAAAAAAAGTAGAGGATGGAAAAACTGTGAGTCCTATACTTCCTGAAAATGTTAAAAACTATTTGATTGATATTGATGGAACAATATGTGATGATATTCCTAATGAAGAGCCTGAAAGAATGGCAACTGCTAAACTATACCCAGATGCTCTAGAAACTCTAAATAAATGGTATGATGAAGGACATATTATCTGTTTTTTTACATCAAGAACTGAAGATCATCGTGAGGTTACTAAGGAATGGTTAGATAAAAATGGTTTTAAATATCATAGTCTAGTGATGGGTAAACCAAGAGGAGGTAATTATCATTGGATTGATAATCACTTAGTTAAAGCAACCAGATATAATGGAAAATTTACTGACTTAGTTGACAAAAATGTCACTATTCAAGTCTTTAAAGATTAATATGAATGTCCCCACTTTAAAAGAATTAAAAGAAAAAGGTCTAGAGCCAGAAATTCTTTTTTGGGTTGGTTGTGCTGGTTCTTTTGATGATAGAGCCAAGAAAATAACAAAATCTTTCGTTAGATTACTTAACAAAGCTAATATTTCATATGGTGTTCTTGGAGTTGAAGAAAGTTGCACAGGTGACCCTGCTAAAAGGGCTGGCAATGAATTTTTATTTCAAATGCAAGCCGTATCAAATATTGAAGTTCTCAGTTCCTACAATATAAAAAAAATTGTTACAACATGTCCTCATTGTTTTAACACTATCAAAAATGAATATCCTAGCTTAGGGGGGACTTATGAAGTATTACACCATACGCAATTACTCGATCAGCTAATTAAAGATGGTAAGATAAAGATTGAGGAAAAGTTATACAAGGGTAAAAAAATAACATTTCATGACCCTTGCTATTTAGGTAGAGCTAATAATGAATATTCAGCACCAAGAAGCTTGATTGATTCTGTCAAGGCAGATTTAAAGGAAATGAAGAGTTGCAAAGATAAAGCATTGTGCTGTGGGGCAGGAGGAGCTCAAATGTTTAAAGAGTCTGAAAAGGGTAACCAAGAAATCAATATTAAAAGAACGAAACAAGCTGTTAAAACAAATGCAAAAATTATTGCTGCAGCATGTCCTTTTTGTAATACTATGTTATCTGATGGAATAAAAGCTACACATGATAATTCAGATATTAAAGTTTTAGATGTAGCTGAAATAATAGATGCTTCGGTCTCTAAAGAATTATGATTGTTAGTTTTGATGAAATAAGTGATAATGCAAGAATTTGGATATATCAATCAAATAAACTCTTTTCCAATGATCAAATTAAAATAATTAAAGATAGAATTCAGGATTTCCTAAATTCTTGGACATCACATGGAAATGAATTAAAAGTTGCATCAAAAATTAAATATTCCTACTTCATCATTATTGCCCTGGATCAAGATACATCCTTAGCTACGGGTTGCTCCATAGATAAAATGGTACATTTTATTAAAAATCTAGAAAATGAGTTTGGAGTAAGATTGTTGGATCGTCTTGACATTTCATATAAAATAAATAATGAAATTTTCATATCAAATCTTAAAGACTTTAAAGATAAAATATTGGAAAAAAAAATTGATAATACTACAATCGTTTTTAATAACTTGATTAACTTGAAGTCAGATTTAACTAATCGTTGGGAGATCCCATTGTCGAAAAGTTGGCATAAACAGTTGATAAAATGAAAAAACTTTTTTTATTACCGCTGATTTTTACTTTTTTTATTGGACAAACCCAAAATCCTTTGTTATCTGAAGATTATTCCAAACAAAATAGGTGGGTAGACAGTATTTACAACAATTTAGATTTAGAAGAAAAAATTGGTCAACTGATTACTGTATGGGTTGCAACTCAATATGGTGATGATGAAATTAAACACATTTCAAAATTAATTGAGGATTATAAACTTGGAGGGTTAATTTTTTCACTTGGTGATATAAAATCCCAAGCTAAGGCAATTAACAAGTTCCAAAAACAATCTAAAGTTCCATTACTAATATCAATGGATGCAGAGTGGGGTATTGGGATGCGCTTAGATGATGGCTTTTCATTCCCATACAATATGACTCTTGGTGCTATTGAAAATGATAGTTTAATCTATCAAGTTGGTAAAAGAATAGGATTTCATGCAAAAAGACTTGGTGTTCAAATAAATTTTGCACCAGTTGTTGATATAAATACGAATCCAGCCAATCCAATAATAGGGTTTAGATCATTTGGAGAGGATAAATATAATGTTTCAAATAAAGCTTTAAATTATTTAAAAGGTATGCACCATCACGGAATAATGGGTGCTGCGAAGCATTTCCCAGGACATGGTGACACTGAAACGGACTCCCATTTAACCTTACCTACTATTGGTTTTTCTAAAGATAGAATTGATCAGGTTGAATTATATCCTTTTAAAAAGTTAATAGAAAATGGATTGGATGGAATCATGACTGCACACTTAAATATTCCGTCTCTTGATAAAAATAAAGTTTCTACATTATCAAAAAAAGTAATTAATAACTTATTGATTAATGATTTAGGATTTAAAGGCCTTGTAATTACTGATGCACTTGATATGAAAGCTATCGTTGATTTTAGCAAAGGAGATTACCCGGATGTCAGTGCTTTGAATGCTGGAAATGATCTTTTATTGATGCCAACTGATGTTGCTAAAAGTATCAAGGAATTAAAAAAGGCTATTCAAAAGAATAAGATTTCTAATAAAACTCTGGAAAAGGCTGTTAAGAAAAATTTAATGGCAAAGTATAAATCAGGATTGAATAATTTTAAACCGATTAAAATTGAGAATATAGTTGAAGATTTAAATCAAGATATTGACTATGCTCTTTTGGACAGATTAGCTGAGGAGTCAATGACTCTTGTGAAGAATCAAAACACAAATTTACCATTATCAATATCCGATCAAAAATCAATAGGATATGTAAATATGGGAGATGATTCATACAACACTTTTTTAAAATATCTGAATAAATACTCAAAGGTTGATCATATAAATCAAATCAATAAAGATTCTTTGATTGAAATTTCTAAAAATTATGATAAAGTAATAGTTGGGCTACATAAGTCTGATAAATCACCTTTTGGTGAATACAAGTTTACAGACGTAGAGATTTCAATTATAAATGATCTAAAGAAACTAACAGATTTAACCTTAGTTGTTTTTTCAAAGCCGTATTCAATCTTTGATTTAAATATAGATGACATTCAATCTATCTTGATTGCTTATCAAAACTCACCAGTTTTTCAAGAAAAGGCAGCCCAAGCAATTTTTGGAGCAATTAATGTAAAAGGAAAACTACCGGTCACTATCAATAAAGATATTCCTGTAAATACTACAATAAAGCTTAAAAAAAAAAGATTTTAAGCTTTAAGCACCATTTAAATGAGGGTTTTAGTTCCTTAAAACTTAAAAAAGTTGATTCTATTGTTGATTTTGCAATAAAAAATAAGATGACACCAGGAGTTCAACTTTTAATTGCCAAAAATGGAAGTGTTATTTTTAATAAATCATATGGTCACCATACTTATAATAACAAAATTTCTGTTAAGAATGAAGATATTTATGATTTAGCATCAATCACAAAAATTCTTGTATCAATTCCGTTGATTATTAGAGAAATTGAATTGAAATCACTGAATTTTGACACTTCCTTGAGCTCTTTATTTCCTAAAACTAACTTATTTGAAAAAAAGAATATAAGATTAAGAGAGATGTTATCTCACTACTCCAGATTAACTCCTTGGATTCCTTTTTACAAGGAAACTTTGGATAGTATAACAAATGAACAACTTGATAATTATTATTCAAATAAACAAACTAAAGACTTTGAAGTCGAGGTTAGAGAAGGCCTTTTTATGCAATTATGGAATGATATAATATTTGATAAAATTATTGAATCTGATTTACTAGAATTAAAGGAATATAAATACAGTGATATACCATACTACTTGTTAAAAAAATATCTTGAAGAAAAATATGGTGAAACCTTGGATAAACTTATAAATGATTACATTTTTTCTAAAAATGGGATGTTATCATTAAATTTTAATCCTCACAAAACATTTGATCAAAATAAAATAGTTCCCTCTGAAATTGATGATTATTTTAGACAAGGTGAATTGAGAGGATATGTGCATGATATGGGCGCAGCGATGCAAGGAGGAATAGGAGGCCATGCTGGTCTTTTTGGAAATTCCCTTGATATTGCAAAGATGATGCAGCTCTATATTCAGAAAGGATTTTATGGGGATGAAAAATTTTTTGGTGAAAAAATTTTTGATGAGTTTAATAAATGTCATTTTTGTGATAAAGGTGTTAGAAGGGGCATAGGTTTTGATAAACCTGAACTGTATGATAAAGAAAATTTGTCTTGTAAATGTTTATCTAAAGATAGTTTTGGGCATTCCGGATTTACAGGGACATACACTTGGGCTGATCCTGAAAATCAAATTATATATGTTTTTCTTTCAAATCGGACTTATCCAACCATGGAAAATAGAAAACTAATTGATTACAATATTAGAACAGAAATAAAGAAAATAATTTTTGAATAATTAATGAGAATAATAATTGTATGTTATCCCACCTTCGGAGGTAGTGGTATTCTAGCTACAGAACTTGGACATAAATTGTCAAAAAATGGTCATACTGTTCACTTTATCGCATATCAAAAGCCTGTTAGATTAGAGGTAAATGACGATAATATATTTTTTCATAAAGTTAATGTTCCATTTTATCCTCTTTTTAATTTTCAACCATATGAGTTAGCACTATCAACAAAGATTGTTGATGTTTCTACAAAGCACAAAATTGATTTAGTACACGTACATTATGCAATCCCACATGCATATGCTGCATATATGGCTCAAAAGATGCTTAAAACGCAGAAAATTAATCTTCCTATAGTTACGACTTTACATGGAACTGATATTACTTTAGTTGGAAAGCATCCTTTTTATAAAAAAGCTGTCAAGTTTTCAATTGATAAATCAAATATTGTGACTTCAGTCTCAAAAAGTCTCAAGACTGACACACATGATTTTTTTGAAACAAATAAGAAAATCAAAGTCATACCTAATTTTGTTGATTTAGAAAAATTTAACAATCAGCTGAATCTTTGTAACAAGGTTTCAGCTCATAAAACTATTACTCATGTGAGTAATTTTAGACCAGCAAAAAATATCAGAACTCTAATTAAAGTTATTGATCTTATTTCAAAAAAACATAAATGTATTTTTAATTTAATAGGAGAAGGACCTGAGCTAGAAATCGCAAAAGAAATGACCAAAGAATTAAAAATACCTGATGTTTATTTTCTTGGAAATACAAATGAAGTTGAAAAAGAACTTTGTCATTCGGATATTTTTATTCTTCCATCAAAGGTTGAAAGTTTTGGATTGGCCGCATTGGAGGCAATGGCCTCTAGGAATGCTATCATATCATCAAATAGGGGAGGTCTTCCGGAATTAAATCTCAACAACAAAACAGGATTTACGTGTGATTATAATGATATTGATGCATACGTTGATGCTCTTGATAAGCTTCTATTTAATGATAAGCTTCTAGAAAAATTTAAAGAAAATTCTTACAATAGAGCAAAAAAATATAATATTGATGATATAGTCCCGATGTATGAGTATGAATACAAGAAATTGGTAAAATAATTTTATCTGGGATTATAAATTCTTTTTGAATTATTCAATACCCAATCCCTATCAAAGCTCATTGTTTTTGTTTTAAACTTAGAGTATTTTTCCATTTGATCATCGTAATGTGGTGAATCTTCATTATCACTACTTCCATAAGAGATAATTGATTCAATCTCTGTGCCTTTAGAGCTAAATTTTACAAGCTGTATATACGATTCGCCGTGGGTAACCTGAACTTTACCATCTTTATACTTCGAAGCATTCATTGCAGTTATTGTATCAGGCATGCCAAAAATTGGTATCTCTTTATCACCTCTGACAAGTTTTTGAAAATCACCTAATTTTATTATTGTAGAATTAAAATATTTTTTCATTCGTTTTTTTACTTCAACGAGACAGTCAGCAATTAAAGATTTACTAAAGTTTCTATCATAATAACTTTTATAAAAATATTTATCAGCAAGTGTATAATAAAACATGGCATAAGCTCCTGCTCCAGTTGACGCAGCATCTGTGGATCTATCCCAATTTTGTATTTGTTTAATCAAGTCTGCAATCTCAGGATAGTCATCGGGTTTCATTTCCATTATTTTGTTGACATCCATGAAATTATAATTAAAAGGTGTAGGAAATTTATTATCATACTTTATTTTCTTGAAATCTTCGTAGTCAATTGATTTATAAGATTCAACTAAATCAAATATTCTTGTACTTCTATTATTATCAAAAGTTTCATAACCCATATTTGAAGCAAAATCCTTTGGATTGGGATTTTCATCAATTGAAGTAGATTTAAAAGGGGAGTGGTTTGCATTATATATATAACCAGACTCAGGATTTATTACTTGAGGAAGTTCGTGCGTCTTATAATAATCGGTCCATAGGGTTTCACTAGTATTTCCCGGTAGAACTCCTGTCCACTTAAATTTATCATTTCTAATAGGAATCAAACCATTTGATATGTAAAAAATATTATCATCTTTATCAGCATAGCCAATATTATATCCTGGAATTTCATTCATCTCTAAAATGGAATAAAATTCATCAAAGCTATTTGCCTTGTTCATTCTCCACCATTGCTCTAATGCTCTTACTTTAAATAAAGATCCAGTTCTAACAGAGAAAAATCCTGTTTTATTTTTCAAGGTGGGTCCATAAACACTCGAATAGTATTTTTTACTAACTCTAATTGGAATCCCTAAAATATTGATAAAAGCTTTCCCTCTATATTTTTTTAATTTTAGTATTTTATTATCGAAATAGTATTTTCTATTACTGTTTTTAACCATCTCGAGTTGAAAAATATCAGTTTTATCGGGTCTATTGACAGTATGGGTCCATGCTAAATTTTTATTGCTACCTGTCAAAATACATGGTGCACCTGCAAATGTAGCTCCAATAATACTGGTTCCTTCTTTACTTTCTAAATGTACTTCATACCAAGATGTTGGTCCGTCCAAAGGCTGATGTGTATTGACAGCCATATAAGTTTCTCCATTATTTGTTTTCTTTGTACTAAATGAAAAAAGGTTTGAGCCTAGTTCGTTTCTTCTTTGAAAATTTAAACTCTCAAAATCATTTTCAAAAATTGCTCTTACAGCTCGGTCACCTTCACTTGAGATAAATAATTGAAGAAATGAATACTTTAACATTTTTTTAGGTGTGATGGGAAACAATTTTTTGACTAGTACCTTTTCTGGGTTTAATTCAGCATAACGATTAATTCCTTGAGAGTAACCTTCTGCAACTTCTATGAATTTTTTGTCTATTGTCTTGAACAAACTATCAATTACCTCCTCAGATTGTATTAGCTGTGTTAAAAAATCAATAGGTGCACCTCTTAGTCCAATATGTTTGCTTAATAATGCGTTTCCTGCTAAATAAGCTTCTTGAATAGTTTTAAAATCATCTTCACTGTGTGCCCAAGCTAAACCATAAGCTAATTCCTTGTCAGTATTAGAATAAATATGAGGAACACCATAATTATCTCTTATTATTTCAATGTTCTTAACATCAACCTTTTGAGAAAAAATGGAATATGAAATTAAAATGAAAAAAATAGTGCGGTTCATAAGCCATATATAACAAAAAACCCGCCAAAGTTAGCGGGTTTTTTAATTAAATAAAAGTTAGTATTAGTAACCTGAGTTTTGAACCATATTAGGGTTGGCATTCAGTTCCGAAAGATAGATTGGATAAGCTAGTCTGTATGATCCAAACGAAGGAGGTTGTCCCGTTAAATCATCGTTCATTTGCTTAACCAGGTCTATAGTAGGCATACCCTGACCCGTTCTAACTAAGTCATAAAATCTACCTGGTGCTTCCATATAAAGCTCTTTTCTTCTTTCTTTAAGAATGTTATCAAGAGTTGCTTCTGTATATGGAGTTGCTCTTCTTAGATTAGGTATATTATTAAGGTAACTTAACGCTTTTGCTGAATCACCAGCTCTAAGAGCAGCCTCAGCAGCAATTAAATGCATCTCCTCGACTCTGAATACTGTTACATTGTCATCTCCAGTCATAGTGGGATATTTACCCAATACAGTTGGTAATCCTTGAGAAGTACCAATCATATTATTTACTGTAAATCTAACATCAGTTGCAGCATCAGCAGCGAACAAATCATATAAATCTTCACCAGGTCCATCTCCGGTTAGTATTCTAACATCACCGTAGATTGTTCCTCTTAACATGAAAGCCATACCATTACTACCTGGGTTATCAGTACCAGACATTGCCATTTCGAAAATAGAATTTACAGCATTATCAGTGTAATAACTAGCTTTAAAACCTGCAGCAGATACTGGACTAGCAGATCCATTGTTAATAACCCACTCTGCAGCAGATCCTGCAGCACTGTAGAAGCTATTATCAACACCTCCTGCATAAAGTGCAGCTCTGGCTAAAACAGCATAAGCACCCATTTTAGTCATATAACTTGTACTAACATTGTACGCGTCATTCATCAAACTGATACCAGCTTGTAAATCTGCAACAATATCATTTATGTTACTAATTGCAGTGTCTCTTGCTGGAGCTAGATATGCTGGGTCTTTATATGTCTTAACATATGGTACACCCAATGCATTACCACCACCCTGTCCAGAAACGAAATGCTGACCATAATTTCTTAAGAGGTCAAAATGAGCTAATGCTCGAACTGCGTGGGCTTGTCCCTGCGTGTGTGTCATAAGAGCTTGATCACCGGAAAGGGTTGAAATATCAGCACCTATAACGATATTACATATAGCAATAACTCTGTAGATTGTTGACCAAGGACCATATCCAGTTGAGGCATGATCCATACTTGCTGAAGTATATCTTCCTGAATTTGCAGTTGAATATGCATTATCAGTTCTTACTTCACCCATCATTATGTAACCTTGCCCATAATATCCATTTTGATCACCTGCAGTCATTCTATCGTAAGCTGAGTTCATGACAGAAACGAGATCACTTGCACTATTAATACCCGTATTTAGATCTTTATCAAGAGCCAAAGTTGGTTCTAAATCATCATCACCGCATGCTACAAAGAGCATTAGCAATGAGAAAAAGAATGAAAGTTTAATATATTTTTTCATAGTTTAAAAGTTTAAGTTAGCACCAACAGATATCGATTTATTTGGAGGTGTTGTTATTCTGAATCGTCCAGTAGCTCTAATTTCAGGATCAAATGGCAAATCATCTTTTGTCCAAGTAAATAAATTTAATCCTTTGACAAAGAAATTGACACTGTTAAATCCTATAGCTTCTACAGCTTTTCTAGGTAATGTATAATTTAGAGTAATATCTCTTACTCTCATAAAATCACCATCATACAAGAATCTGCTTGATGTACCTGATCCAGCTAAAGTTGAGCCTGATGTATAAACCATTTTTGGAACATCAGTTATATCACCTGGTTTTTGCCATCTATCCATTAATCTTGAATCTCCAGCAAATGTTCTTACAGATCTTAGACCTGATGCCATTGTATACCATGCCCATCTTTCGAACACTTTATGACCAGTTTGGAACATTAAGTTACCATCAAGTGATAATTGCTTCCATTTCAATCTTAAGCCTAATCCTCCTTGGATAGGTGGTAGTCTTAAACCTTGAACAGTTTGCTCAGCACTAAATAGTGAATAAGTAACTTCCTCACTAACAGGCCCATCTCTGAAATCTCCACCAACTATATAGTATGGTCTACCATCAGCAGGGTCAACACCACCCCAAGTTCGCAAGTAAAATTGTGCTCGAGGATAACCAACTCTGGTTGTATAATAAGAGTTATCGAGATTGATATCATTACCTGCGGCGTCTTGAGCTAACCTCAAAACTTCATCATTGTTTTCAGAAACATTTCCGTATAATTCAAAACTAAAATCACCTGCTTTTACAACTTGAGCATCAAATTCAAATTCCACACCCTTGTTAATAATTGAACCAACATTAGCTGTTTGTCCCGAATGACCAGATGTAGTTGAAATTGGAACGCTTTGAAGTAAGTCATCAGTCGTTTTTTCATAATAAGTAAATGCACCTGAAAATCTATCTCCAAATAGTGAGAAGTCAACACCAACGTCGAGTAATCTTGCTGTTTCCCAAGAAATCACTAAGTTACCAAATGTTGATGGAGCAACGGCACCATTGTCGTCATAAGCTCCTCCATATGAGAACAGTGATTGGTATTGGTTGTTACCAATTCCATTATTTCCTGTTTCACCATAAGAGGCTCTAATTTTTAAATTATTAACTATATCGCTATCTGCCAAAAAGTTTTCATTAGAAATATTCCAAGCTATACCAGCTGAATAGAAATTACCAAATCTGTAACCACTCGCAAATCTTGAAGATCCATCATTTCTGAAAGATAAATCAACTACATATTTATTCTTATAAGAATAGTTTGCTAAAGCTAGATAACCTAACTCTTTATAATCTCCAAATGAACTGTAACCAGACTCATTTGTATTAAAACTTGCAACATAGTATAAACCGTCAGCAGCAACATTGTATCCCGATGCACTGATAAAATTTGATTTATTTTTAGAAAATGATTGTCTTAATAAAACAGATAGATAATGTTCATTTTCACCAAATATTTGGTCATACTGAAGTTCATTAATTGTAGTCCATAGAAATGTCCTATCAATTGCTTCATAAGCATACCCATTTTCATCCGTAACATCACCGTGGTGAGGATTCATAAATTGATGAGATGCTCCGTTAGTATAATCAATAGCAAATTTTGTTTGAAGCTTAAAATTATCATTTATAGCGTAGGTGACTGAGCTGTTTGATAGAGCTCTTGTACCATCGTTAGTTTGAAGATTTAATTCAGCTTGCTGACCAGGATTATACACACTTGTAGTCAAGTTTATATTCCATGAACCATCTGGATTGTATGGTTGCTCCCACGGACTCATAAATAATCTAGCCATCTGAGGAGCACCAAAGTAAGCTGTTCCTTCGTGAATTCCATTTTGTCTGGCGTTGGTTACTCTGTTATTTGTTTCAATTGTAACTTTTCCAGCCTTTTTCTTGTAAAAAATAGAACCATTAATACTTTCAAAATCAGTACCGATTGAGACACCTGTTTGTTGTCTGTATCCAAGTCCAATTCTAAAGTTTTCAGTAGCATTTCCACCTGTAGCAGAGATATTATAGTTTTGGTATGGAGCATCTTCAATCGCAATGATTTCCTCCCAATTACCATCGACTCTTCCACCAGCATCCCATGCAGCTGCACCAGCAAAGTTTCTAAGTACAAAACCAGTTGCTGCTTCTCTAGTCCAACCGTAAGAGTTCATAATTGTTTCAGCTCCAAGCTCTAGTCTCTGATTTCCATTAAGCATTGTTCTTTGGTCGACAGCATAATTCTGCCATCCATATTGACTTTGAACATTGAATGAAATTTCACCTGCTTGACCTTTTTTGGTATTAATTACGACAACACCATTAGATCCTCGAGCACCATAGGCTGCAAGAGATGCAGCGTCTTTTAGTACCGTAATAGACTCAATATCAGCGGCATTTATCATTGATAATATACCCATGTCAGTTAACAATGGACTTATTGAGCCATTATTTACTGGAACACCATCAATAACGAATAGTGGTGAGTTTGATCCAGATAAAGATCCTTCTCCACGAATTCGAATTTGTTGAGGAGCACCAGGTGTTCCTGAAAGACCAACAATTCTTAATCCAGCAACACGGCCCATAAGAGCCTGATCTGGAGAAGTAACTGCAACTCCTTCAATAAGTTCAGAGCCTACAACTACCGCATTAGATGTCAACCTTTGTCTTTCCCTCGATGTGATTCCAGTTACAACAACTTCTTCAAGGGCAGTACTACTTGTTAGTGATACATTAATAGACGATGAAAGACCAACCGTAATTGATTGACTTTCATAACCAACGTAACTAAAAACTAGTACATCTCCTTGAGATGCTGCTATGGAGTAATTTCCATCAAAATCTGAGGTTACTCCAATCGAAGTTCCTTGAACAACAACAGTAGCACCTGGCAGTGGCAATCCTTCAGTGTCAGAAACAGTTCCTGAGACAGTGTTTTGCGCAAAACCAATGAGACCTGTCATTATAAAAAACAAGGAAAATAGTTTTACTAATTGTTTCATTTAATTATAATAATTTTGATTAAGAAGTAAATATGTTAAAATTTTGTTAAGAAAACAAGTATTTGATGTTAAAATTCATCAGGGAATTATTAACATTTTTTACTTAAACAAAAATTAAATATTTTTCATAACATTAATTAAATTAATTAATAAATTTTTTACAGGTGAAAACAGGTTGTTTTAAACAAGTTAGTGATAGTCATACAAACGGTTATGTGTCCATATCATTATATCCATCAAAAAATGATTCAATTAATCATGAGTACAAATCTTTAGCTCCAAATTGGAAACTATTAGAAAATTTGAACAAAAAAAAGATAACTGAAGATCAATTTATTAAGTCATACAAAGAGCAATTATTTTCACTCAACGCTAATACAGTTTATGATGATCTAAATAGTCTAGTTACAGGTTTTGAACCCATTATTATGACTAGTGTCTCAAGGAAAAAATTTTGTCATCGTCATTTAGTGGCTGAGTGGTTTGAAAGCGAACTTGGTATAGTAATTGAAGAATATAAAGTCGGAGCGGTTACTCGTTCCAATGGTTATATGAAAAAAAACACTAATCCAACACTATTTTAAAATGAAGAGATTCTACATATTTATACTATTAATATTTATCTCCTGCGATAATAATAACCTTCAAAATTTTGAGTTTGAACTAAGACAAGAAGTTTTAGTTGAAAATGCTGTTTTCAGAATTTCTTATAATGAAAAGAGGGAACAACCAAATTGGATTGAATATACAGTCAGAGATTTTGTAAAAGTTGCTGATCGCGGAAACATGGATTTTTACACTGTTAGAAATGTATGGACATCAGATGATAATGATTATTACAAAAATGAATGGGACAAAGGTCACATGGCTCCAGCTGGTTCCTTCACAGATTCATGGTCCAATTTAGCAAAAACATTTTCTTTTGTTAATTGCGCATTACAAAAAGATAGTCTAAATAGGGGGGAGTGGAGAGAACTTGAGGAGCAAGTTAGATATTGGGCCAAGGATACAGGACCTGTTGACGTAAGAATTGAATTAAAGTTTTCATCCAATAGCACTGTTTTGGAAACAGGTGCTACGATACCTGATGGATTCTACAAATATTTAACCTTTTCGGATAATAGAAAAATGTGTTTTTATTTTGATAATTCTTCTACTGACAAGGACTGGTCAGAACATGAAATTAACTGTAATTAAATCATTTTTTTTAAAATAGATTTTCTTCCTACTTTCATCATAATTACATCCTGATTTACATTCCAACCTCTGGCAGGTGAGAATTTCCTGCCATAAAGAATAATTTGTATGTGTAATTTATTCCAAAGTTTTTTTGGAAAAAGTCTTTTTGCATCTTCTTCAGTTTTTTTTACATTTTTCCCATTAGAAAGCCCCCATCTAAACATCAATCTGTGTATGTGTGTATCAACAGGAAATGTTGGTATTCCAAATGCTTGTGAAAGAACAACACTAGCCGTTTTATGACCTACGGCTGGTAAACTTTCAAGAGCTTCAAAAGTCTTGGGGACTTTACCATCATATTTGTCAATTAAAATTTTTGAAAGACCATGTATGCCTTTGGATTTCATTGGAGATAATCCTACAGGCCGAATAATATCTCTAATTTCTTCGACGCTTAATTTTACCATGTCGTATGGATTATCTGCCTTTTTAAAAAGAATTGGAGTAATTTTGTTTACACCAGCATCAGTACTTTGTGCAGATAACAATACAGCAATTAGTAAAGTATATGGATCTTTGTGGTCTAATGGAATTTCAATTTTAGGAAACAAGTCCTCTAAAACGTTTATAATAAAATTAATTTTTTCAGATTTGTTCATTATGTTTAAATTTACTTAATAAATTTATATAAATGAACACATTAAAAATAGGTGATAAAATTCCTGCATTTGAATGTTTGGACAACACTGGAAATGTTGTAAATAGTGATGATTTTAAGGGGAAAAAATTAATTGTTTTTTTCTACCCAAGAGCCAATACACCCGGTTGTACTGCTGAAGCATGTAATATATCTGATAACTACAGTAAACTTGATAAAATGGGTTATAACATATTAGGAGTTAGCTGTGATAAGGTTGAAACTCAAAATAAATTTTCAAATAAATTTGGATTTCAATATCCACTTCTAGCAGATACTGAAAAAAAACTCGTTAAACTTTTTGGTGTATGGGGCCCAAAGAAATTCAGAGGGAAAGAGTACGAGGGAATTCACAGAATGACATTTATTTTTGATGAAGACTTAGTATTAACTCGATTAATTGATAAGGTAAAGACAAAAGAACACGCAGATCAAATAATTAATGGTTAAAATTTTTTCAACTGTATCCGAAAAGCTTTTTCTTTTTTATTAAATCAGAAACATTTTTAGGAATGTCCTTTTCCCAATCTTTTTTACCTTTTTTGATGTTTTCAAGCACTTTCCAAGAAAATATCTTCAATAGCTTTTTGTTGTAATCCTTTATATCAATAATTTTTTTATTGTCTTTGAAAAACTTGTATAAGTTCTTCATTTTATTATTTACAACTAAATTATTACTATCAATTAATTCATCTTTTTTTAACATTGGGTAGAGTAGTACAGTCACATTTTGAGAAAATAAATTTCCAAAGGCTTCAAGAATCCCACCATTTAAATCTTTATAATATTTGTCCTCAAAAACTTGAATAAGATTATCAACACCCATAGTCAAAACAATTTTTTTGTCAGTATACTTATTGTAATACTCAGATAACTTATAATATTCTTGAAAATTTGTAATCATGACAGTTTTGCCCATAGAACAAAGTAATTGTGCTCTGTCTAAAAAATCTTGCTCATTAACCTCACCATCGGAAATCAAATTTGATAAGGTAATTTCAAAAATTGATATTGAATTTTTTTTATTGAAGTTTTTATCATTTTTAACGATTGTCAAGGATTTCTCGTACATATCCTCATTGACTTTAGTAACTGGTCTAAAACTTCCTCTTATGGTCAAGATATTTTTTTTGTACAGTTCTGCTGCAGGTAAAATATTTTTTCCATCAGGTCCAAACATAACAGCCTGAGTCATATTATTTTTTATTAAATCTAAGCTAATTAACCTATTATCAACATCTTTAAATAATTTGCCTGAGAAATTAATAGTATCAATTTCAATAGAATTTGGATTAATATGATCGTATAAATACCTAATCAATGATCTCGGCTTATTATGTTTGTAATAAGCTCCATATATGAGATTTACACCCATAATACCCAAAAGTTCTTGCTGAGTTTTAGCATCATTTACATGAAATCTGATATGCATTTGAATTTCACTGTATTCCTCACTACTATCCGTTTGAAATTTTATACCCATCCATCCATGCCCTTTAAATTTCTTTGCAAAATCAATCGTTGCTACTGTGTTCGCAAATGAAAAAAACATTTTTTCGGGATTATTTTCTCTGTTCACACGATTTTCAAGTAAATTAATTTCGTGATTCAACATTTTTGTCAGCCTTGACTTAGTTACAAATCTATTGTCATGCTCCTCACCATATATTGCATTACTAAAGCCTTTATCATAGGCACTCATTGTTTTGGCGATTGTCCCTGAGGCTCCACCAGCTCTAAAAAAATGTCTAGCGACCTCCTGACCAGCACCTATTTCTGCAAATGTTCCGTAAATATTATCGTTGAGATTAATTCTAAGAGCTTTATCCTTAACAGACAGGAGTTTTTCAAATTCTTTATCGCCCTTTAATGAAACTACCATTACAATAATTCTTTACAAATTTAATAACTCTCATTGATAACTGCATAGAAAAAATTTTAAATTTGGTAATTATAATGAAAGTTACTTTCTTAGGTACTGGAACTAGTACAGGAATTCCTACGATTGGGGTAGAAAGAGAATCGTGTTTAAGCTCAGATAAACGTGATAATAGGTTGAGATCTTCAATCCTAATAGAATACAAATCAAAATCTATTTTAATTGATTGTGGTCCAGATTTCAGGCAGCAAATGCTCAGAATAAACAAAACTAAAGTTGATGCAATCTTTTTTACACATGAACATGCAGATCATACTGCTGGGTTAGATGATATTCGTCCAATTTCATTTCATCACGGTAAAATCCCAATATATGCTCATCAGCGAGTAGTGGATAATTTAAAAAACAGGTTTGATTATTTATTTGATAAAAACGGTGATTATCCAGGTTCCCCTCATGTATATCCTAACATAATTAATGAGGGTGAGATTTTTAAATATGAGGATATTTCTGTTTTACCAATTACTTATATGCATCATAAACTACAAGTTTTTGGATTTAGAATTGAAAACTTTGCTTATGTTACTGACTTAAAAGAAATTGAAGAATTAGAACTCGATAAATTACGTGGCCTTGATACCTTAATCTTGAATGCTCTAAGACACAAAGAACATTACTCTCACATTAATTTGATTCAAGCCATTGATATGGTTGAAAAACTAAAACCCAAAAAAGCATATCTAACTCATATTGCACCTGATATGGGATTGCACTCTGAAACCGAGAAATTACTTCCTAAATCTGTGTTCTTATCTTATGATGGTCTAGAATTATTAATTAAAAATTAATATTTTTTGTAAAGCCAATCTAAAAATGATTTTAAATTTTCCTGATTAACTCCATGACCCTGATCAAAACTTTCAAATACATAGTCAATATTATTATCATCTAATATTTTATTTGTTTCAATTGATTCATTGTAGGGGATGACCTCGTCATTTGTTCCATGAGAAATATAAATAGAGCTATTATTTTTTTTCAAGCATAGTAAGTCTTTTTCAACATATCCACTCAACGCAACAAGATTTTTAATTTTTGAGTTAGAGCATTGGACAATTCCATGCCCAAGGATTGCACCTTGACTAAAACCAATAATTGAAATTCTTTTACTGTCACAATTATATTTATCTATGAAATAATCCAGCTCATCAATTAATTTATCTCTTATTTGTTGAGCTCCTTCAATATCATAATTTTTTACAGATCCGTCATAATATATATTATACCAAGCATAGGAGTTAGGAAAAAGTGATAATGGTGCGCGAAGTGAAATAATTGTTGCGTCATTTGGAAGTAACCTTGAGAATGAAAAAAGGTCTTCTTCGTTACTACCATAACCATGTAAGAGTAAAATTAATGGAGAATTTATTTTTGATGATTTTTTATGAAGGTAAAAAAAACTAGTTTCCAAGCAATTTTACTAAATTATTAGATATAATACCATAAGCTTTTCCATTGAGATTAGAATTAATGAAGCAGCTGTTTTTTGATTTTGAAATAACATTTTCTTTAGTGAATAAATACTTATGTTCAGGGTCAAATAATGACAAATTAGCATTTTCACCAATATTGATATTTGTTTCTTTTATTCCAAAAATATTTTTACCTCTGGTTAAAATATCAATTGATTTTTCAAGTTTAAAAATTGAGTTAAGGGCACCAAAAACAGATTCTAATCCGGTAGATCCAAATAATGAGTTTTCAAAATCGGTTTTCTTATTATCGATGTCAATTGGTGAATGATCCGATGTTACAAAATCAATAGTTCCATCACTTACTCCTTTGACCAGTGCTTTTTGATGTCTTTTATCTCTAATAGGTGGCATTACTTTGAACCTAGTGTCAAAATCTTTAAGTTTTTCATCATTAAAAAAAAGATTGTTTATAGATACGCTACAAGAAACATTTAATTTATTGTTTTTTGCCTCTTTAATTAGTTTTACAGACTCCTCAGTTGAAATGCAAGGAATATGAATTTTTCCACCTGTATATTCCAAGATTTTAAGATCTCTTTTAAGCATTAATTCCTCGGAAAGAGATGAAATTCCTTTCAGTCCATAATTGGTGCTAACTGTTCCTTCATGCATTTGGCCATCAGGACACAATGATTTTTCAAAAGGAAATGATAAAATAAGCCCATCAAAGTTTTGAACATACTGCAAAGCAATTTTTAAAAGATTTGGATTAAGTAAAGGTTTTTTAAAATCATAAAATCCAACTGCACCTGACTCATACATTTCATACAAATCTGCTAATTCCTTTGATTTAGCCTCTTTAGTTAAACATCCAAGAGGGTGAATATTAACTGGAAGTTTCTGTGATTTAACATAAATAATATCAGCTTTAGTATCCAAATATGGACTTGTTTCTGGATTCAAAACCACGTCGGTAAAACCAGAAAATGCTGCAGCCTGTGAACCGTTAGACAATGTTTCTCTTTCTTCTAAACCAGGTTCACCAAAACAAACGCTTGAATCAAACCACCCTGGTGAAATATGAAGGTTTTTCAAAATAATTTTTTCTTTCCCTTTTGAATCTGAAATATTACTTGAAATCTCTTGAATTTTTCCTTTATCAATTAAAATATCTTGGGTCTTGCCATTGAATTTACTCTTGGCGTCAACGATTTTAGCAGACTTTATTAGTATTGACATAGAAAGTCAATTTGATGCAAATATAGTTATCATTTTTAAATATTATCAAAATCCCTCATACATACCTAATCCAAAGAGTGAAAAATCATATTTCACTGGATCATTTTTATCAAAAGATCTGAGTTTATTATCTAACTCAATTAAGGTTTTCATATCATTTTGCTTTCTTTTTATTAAACCTAATTTTCTGCCAACTCTTCCAGTATGAACGTCAAGGGGGCATGAAAGCCTTGATTTAGATATTTTTTTCCAAATTCCAAAATCTACATTTTCATCATCTCTAACCATCCATCTTAAAAACATATTTATTCTTTTACAAGATGAGCCTTTTAAAGGGTTTGAAACATGTTTTTGAGTTCTTTTTTCGTGCTTAACTGAAAAGAATATTTTTCTAAAATTTGAAATTTCATTAAATAAAAATTCATCTTTATTTTTTATTAAAAATGTGTTTTCTAAACCATTATGATTTAAGTAAATATTTTTTAGAGAAATTATAAAAAATTGAAAATCAGTGGTATTAAATGTTCTGTGAATAAAATTCAATTTTTTTATTTCATTTTTTGTTGAATTGATGATGAATTCATGTGGGGAAAAATCTAAAAGTTCCATCATTTTTTTTGCACTTTTGATTATAGATTTTCTATTTCCCCAGGAAATTATACTAGTTAAAAAAGCAGAAATCTCAATATCCTCTTTTTTATCAAATAAGTGTGGTATTTGGATTGGATCATCTTTGATAAAATCAAAGCTGTTGTATTGTTGATATTTTAAATCAAGAAAACTCTTTAGATCTTCACTATTTTGACCACTTACCATCCTTTAATACCAAACATTTTCTGGCAATTTTTGAAAATTTCTCATTGTGTGTTACTAAAACAATGGTCACACCCAGTTCCTTATTAATTTTTTTAAACAATTCCTGAATTTTTTTAGCATTGTCAGTGTCTAAATTTCCAGTTGGTTCATCAGCTAGTAATAAACTAGGATTATTAATTAATGCCCTTGCAACAGCAACTCTTTGCTTTTCACCACCGGAGAGAAATTCAGGCTTTTTATCTAATATTTTATTTATGTCAAGGATTCTAGAAAGTTTATTTAAATTATCGTGAGATTTACTAGAGTCAAATTTTCCAATCATGCTTGGAAGAAGAATATTTTCTCTTGCTGTTAATTCAGGTAATAATTGATGAAATTGAAATATAAATCCAATCTTTTTATTTCTAAATGATGACAATTCTTTATCATTCAGCTTGGTTAAGTCTGTTTTTTCAAATAATAGTGAGGTTTTTTCATTTTTATCAAAACTGTCAATCGTACCTAAAATGTTTAAAAGAGTTGTTTTTCCAGCCCCTGATGGACCAACTATTGAGATAAAGTCACCTTTATCAATCTTCATTGAAATATTGTTAAGAACAATATGATTGTTGTAAGATTTATTAAGATTCTTTATTTCAATCATTTCTTCTCAATTTATTAAAATCTATTAAATAATTAACCCTTAATGACAATTGATGCTCAATGGGTATTTCAAAAAGATTTTTTAAGCTTTTATAATAATTTAGAGCTGATTGATCGTCTCTATTAAAAATTTGATTTTTATATTGAAGAGTTATTGTGCTTCCAGGCGAAAACCACCAATCAAATGTTAAATCTACATTCCATAAGTTAAAGTTAGTGTTTGGATCATTTCTCAAAAGTGAATAATCCACAATTTCTCTCAGACCATTTTCAAGAAGTTTATATAATACTTCATCATATTTTGCAACACTCCAGAAATTTCTAAACTTTAATGCTAGATATTTATAGTTATCTATATTGTAAGTAAGATCAATCGAGTTTTCAATTGATTTAACTAATCTTTTCCCAAAATGTATATCATTATTTCTTTTTTGTAAAAACCCAACATCATCACCTTTTTTCTCAGACTCTGATCTAAAATTTAATGTTAATTTATTTGATGCCCTGTATTTTGCATTAAACCTCAGTCTATTTCTATATGTGTTTTCATCAAATTGTTTGTTATTGTATCCGTTAGATTCAAACTCAAAACCATAAGAAAAAGTATTGTTGTTGTTAGTGTTAAAACCAAATTCAAGTCCATAATTTGCAGGTTCAATTACATACCTATCCTCAGTTCTGGTTTCATAAAAATCCCTATTAGAGCCTGTGTAATCAAAAACTATTTGAAAATTTATCAGTTTTTGAGTTTGAAAATCATGACTAAATCTCCAACCTGAACCTGTTCTCAAGAAATCATGAAATCTAAATCTATTATTTAAAAAAAACAAGCTGTTATAGCTCCTTAAAAACTTATTTTCTTTGGCCATCTTATATCTCACACTTGATCTAAATACTTGAGCATTTTTTAGGTTAAATATGCCTAATTCATTTTGGTTGTAGTACCTGTCAATACCACCCCATCCTAACCCAAACCTAAAATTACCTCTAAGTTCATTTATGTTTATCGCTCCCCTAAAACCCTTTTTATCAGAGAATCTTGGAGCATAGCTTCGAAAAAAATGTGTTTTAATATTAAAATTTCTTTTTTTATCAAATAAATCAATAACAAGAGCAGAGGAATTGCCATTAAGGCCTGATGATCGATTAACATTTGTGTTTAAAAAACTTATTGATGAATAATCATTTATGAGCTGTTGACTTAATGATAAGACATTATAATTTGTTAAAGGTGAAATTAATTCTCTTCTTTCGGAGTTATCAGAAATATCTTTGAAATACGCATAGGCTTTTCCAGTTATTGCATTAATAAATCCAATACTTAACTTACCATCAGTTGTTCCTGTAACTTTTATTGAATTGATTAAATCTGGTTTTTCATCGTATCTAATTAATTCCTCATTTTCATTTAAATAATCATCCCCATCAAAATTAATATCCTGTCCAATTCTCCTGCTGTAGAAAAAGTTTCCACTACGGTATCCTATGCCATCAGCTTTTTCAAATAAATCTGCTCCCTCAGTAAAAAAAGCTCTTTTTTCTGAAAATTGCTGTTCAAATGGGCTGAGATTTAATTCCCTATCATCAAAAGAAACTTGACCGAAGTCAGGAATTAATGTCATATCTAAAGTAAAGCTGTTATTAATTCCATATTTTAAATCCATTCCTGCTGAATATGATGAAATCGACTTTGAACCCTTTTGTGCATTAACAGATGACTGCAAGTATGGGTAAAAGAATAGTCTTGTGGGTGGTTTAATATTTTTTAAATTTTTTAATAGTCCCATAGATTCATGATATTCAAATACTTTTGAATCAACAGGATTCCAAGCATATCCATTGTCATCTAGATCTGGCATTGATCTGCCAAAATTTAATCCCCAATTTTGAATATCTTTTTCTGGAAATCTAATAGCACTGTATGGGATAATAAATTCAACTGACCATCCATCATTATTTACATTCATTTTAGCATCAAAAACTGTATCATAATTTAGGCTTTCCCCACTAAATTCTCCAGAGCTAAAGGAATCTCCAATGGCACCTGAGCTTGTAATAATAAACCCAAAATGATTTAATCTATCATCATAAGTATCTAGTGATATCCAAAAGGCTTCACTTTTAACTCCGAAAATTTGATCTCTAGGACTAAACTCACTGGGGATATTTTTTGGATCTGGATGATTTAATTGTGCACCTATATATAAAGCGTTATCATCATATCCAAAATAAACTTTTGAATCATATTCGTCAGGTATTTTTTCTCCAGCCTTAGTTTCGGGCATTATTAAAGTAAAATTTTCAGCAGCTTTTATATTTCTCCATTCATCTTCGGAAAGTAAACCATCAATTTTAGGAGCTTTATTGAATCTGTAAGCCTCTAGACTTTTTCTTTCTTGTGAATAGATATTTAAAATTGAGATTAATAAAATAAAATTAAATAATGCTTTCATGAATCGCAGCAAATATACTTACAAAAAAAAGATATGAACTCTACGATTTAATTAAAATATTCAGAGAATGATTAACTATTTGTTTTTTTTGATTTTATTATAATCAATTAAATAATTCAATCGAAGTGACAGCTGATGCTCTGTTGATGTTTCAAATAGATTTTTAAGACTATTATAATAATTGATTCCAGATTGATTATCTCTATTAAAAATTTGATTTCTATATAACAAAACCATATTACTGCCAGGAGCAAACCACCATTCAAAATTTAGATCTAAATTCCAGATGTTAAAATTTGTATTTGGATTTCTGTTCAGGATAGAGTAGTTTACTTGTTTTCGAGTTCCATCATCTAATAATTCAAAAAGCTTTTCATAGTAATCTGCTGTACTCCAAAAATTTCTGAATCTTAAACTTAAAGATGCATCTCTGTTAAAGTTATATTCCATTCTTAAATTATTTTCTATTGATTTTATATTTCTTAAACCAAAATAGATTAGTCCATTTCTTTTCATCAAAAAACCTACGTCATCATTTCTTTTCTCATTTGATGTTCTCATATTTATTGAAAATTGTTCTGATATTCGATAATCAACATAAAATCTAAACTCATTTTGAAATTTATTTTCATTGTATTGATAATTCTTATAATTTGTAAAAATATAATCAGTACCAAAAGAGAATTTTTTAGTATTATCTGAATCAATTCCAAAACTGGTTGTTAATAATGATGGATCTAAAATAAATCTATCTTCTGTTCTAGTTTCATACCAATCTTTTAGCTTTGAGACTCCTCTCAACCTAATTGAGAACCGCCACAAATTATTGGTTTGAAAAGTTGTCCACAAGCTAAAACCACTTCTATTTTTAATATTACTGTCATATCTTGTTTGATATCCTAAGTATAGTCCACTTTGGAAGCTTCTAAAGTATTTATTTTTGTTTAAAATTTGATATGATACTCTTGTGCCATATTGAATAAAGTTTCGCCCATTATAAAATCCAATTTCATTTTGATTATAATTTCTATCAGTTGCATTAATATTTAAATAGTACCTAAAGTTGCCCTTTAGCTCTTCAATTGTTATAATTTTTCTTTCACCACTTTTTTGAGATAACCTTGGAGAATAGGTCTTATAATAATATCCTTTAAAGCTAAAATTCCTTTTATTGTCAAATATACTAGCCATAAAAGCATAGTTATTCGCATCTTCAAAGCTGGACTCTCTAATGAGATTTCCATTAATAAATCCAATTGTAGAATAGTCATTGAGAATTTTTTGAGATAATGATAAAACATTAAAATTAGTTAAGGGTGTGATAAGTTCTTTTCTAATATTATTGCCATCACTAATAAGAGCAAATGATTTGTCAGTTATTGCATTTAATAAACCTATACTTAGATTATTATTTGTAGTTCCAGTTAACTTTATTGAATTTAATAGTTTAGGTGTTTCATCATAACTCAATAGTTGATCACCATCATTCAAAATTTCATTTTCATCAATTTCTGTACGTTGACCGATTCGTCTGCTATAAAAAAAACTTCCACCCCTATATGAAGCTCCATCTACAATTTTAAAAAGGTCAGCTCCCTCAGTAAAAAAAGGTCTATTTTCATCAAATTCTTGCTCAAAAGGTGTTAAGTTCAATTCCTCATCATCAAATGTAACTTGACCAAAATCTGGAATTAAAGTCGCATCAATAGTGAAACTATTGCTTATACCATATTTCAAGTCAAGCCCTGCAGAGTATGAACTACTTGGCTTTAAGTCTTTTTGAAAATTAACAGCTGATTGCACGTAAGGATATAAAAACAATCTAGTAGGCGGATTAATTTCTTTTATATTTTTAACTAATCCTAATGATTCATGGTAATTTAAAATTCTCTCATCAACTGGACTCCAAACATACATTTCCTCAAAATCTTTGATATTACGCCCAAAATTTATTCCCCAATTATGATTTTTTTTATTTGGAAACCTTAATGCACTGTATGGGATAATGATTTCAGTACTCCATCCACTCTTGTTTTTTTGAACTTTTGCATCAAATAATGTATTGTATTTTAAACCCTCCTCATCAAATTCTCCGGTATTAAGTCCATCAATTAAGCCTCCGGAACTAGTAACAAAAAATGTAAATCGCTCTTTTGTATTATCATATGTATCAATTGAGACTAAAAATTTTTCAGAGATTGCATCCATATCATCTCTTTCACTAAACTCTGATGGAATATTATTTGGGTCTGGGTGATTAAGTTGAGCTGCGATGTAAATTGCCTTATCATCATAACCAAAATATACATAAGTTTCATATCCAACTGGTATTTCTTCTCCAGATCTATTTTCAGGCTGAAAAAGTGTAAAATTTGTTGCAGGAATTATTTCTTTCCATTCTTTCTCTGACATAATTCCATCAATTTTTGGTGGAACTTGAAATCTGTATGCTTCAATTATTTTTCTTTCTTGAGAGAATACATTATAAAAAAAGGTAAAAAAAAAGAATCCGCAATAGATATATTTCATTCCTCTTGCAAATATAATTTTATAATTTAACTTTAAATTTGATTCAATTTATGAAAACTCTAATTTTTGGTGGTGGATGTTTTTGGTGTACTGAAGCAATTTTTAAATATGTTAGTGGAGTAGAAGATGTAGTTCCAGGTTACATAGGAGGAACTACTCTGAATCCAACATATGAAGAAGTTTGCACCGGAAAAACTGGTCATGCTGAAGCTGTAAAAATTTCTTATGATGAAACTAAAACAACATTAAGTGAGCTTCTAAAAATCTTTTTTAAAACTCATGATCCTACAACTAGAAACCGTCAAGGAAATGATACAGGAACTCAATATAGATCTGTTATATTTTACGATGACGAAAACCAATTAAATTTTTTAGAGGATTACATTCAAACTCTTGACAGTTCTGACACATATAATACTAAAATTGTAACTACTCTGGAGAAAAAAACAGAATTTTTTATTGCTGAGGAATATCATCACAATTATTTTGAAAAAAACCCATTTAATGGTTATTGTAACGTTGTTGTAAGACCTAAAGTTGAAAAATTTAGAAAGGAATACAAAGCCTGATTTATTTAATCAAGCCTATCTTTTTGAATAATTTTTTATAAAAAAAATTCCAAAACCATTTAAATTGTCCAAAAATAAATGCTACAATAAGTAGAATAAATTGATAAATGATAGTAACAATTATAATCCTTAGGATAATATTATCACTTGATATTGATAAATAATCCATCACAGGTGTTGATACATATAATGAGCCTGATCCCGTAATACCAAATACAATGAAAATAATTAATACCTGCGTATTAGAGTTTAAGCCCCATCTTTTTTTAAGTTTGTCAAACATCTATTCCTTAACTAATGTCATTATTTGATTAGCTAATTCTATTCCAATTCTGTCCTGTGCTTCGTTTGTTGCTGCTCCAATGTGAGGGGTTAAAGAAACCTTGGGGTGCATAAGTAATTTTACAGACGGTTTTGGTTCATTTTCAAAAGTGTCAACTCCTGCAAAAGCTAATTTACCGCTGTCCAGCGATTCTATTAAGCTTTTTTCATCAACCACACCACCTCTTGCAGCATTAATTAAACCAGCACCTGTTTTCATCAAATTAAATTCATTTTTTCCAATAACATAACTTTTTTGGGCAGGAACGTGCAATGAAACAAAATCAGAATTTTTCAAAAGTTCAGTCATGTCTGAAGACTCTAAATCAAAACTAATTTTTTTATCATTTGCTAAGTTTAAATTAATTTGAGTTTTTCCAACAAACTTATCTGTAAATAGTACATTCATGCCGATACCCAGTGCAATTTTAGCAGTTTCCTGTCCAATCCTGCCAAAACCAATTATACCCATGGTTTTTCCTTTAAGCTCTTTTCCTTTTGAATAATTCTTTTTTAGTGTTTTAAAATTAGAGTCGCCATCCAATGGCATATTTCTGTTAGAATCATGAAGAAATCTAACGCAAGAAAATAGATGAGAAAAAACAAGTTCAGCAACAGAGTGCGAGGATGCTGCCGGGGTATTAATAACATGAAGCCCTTTTTCTTTTGCATAATCAACATCAATATTATCCATTCCTACACCACCTCTGCCAATAAGTTTGATTTCCTTACATGAATCAATAATATCTTTTCTAACCTTAGTAGCACTTCTAACCAACAGACAAGAGATATTATTTTCATTGATGTAGTCAATGAGTTTTTCCTGCTCTACGTTCTCAGTTATAACCTCATAATTATTTTGGCTAAGCAAGTCAATTCCAGCCTGTGATATACCATCATTTGCTAATACTTTAATTTTCATGCTAGATTTTCAAATTTTTTCATTAGTTCAATTAGAGTTTCAACTGACTCGATTGGCATGGCATTATATATTGATGCCCTGTATCCACCTACAGAGCGATGACCATTAATTCCTGATATTTTTGCTTCAAAAGCTAAGTTGTCAAAAATTTCTTTTTTTGACTCATCAGTCAAATTAAATGTAACATTCATTATACTTCTGTCTTCAACATTTGCAAAACCTTTGAATTGAGAATTTCTGTCAATTTCATCATATAATAAAGTTGATTTTAAAATATTTTTTTTCTCTATTTCAGTTACTCCACCATTTTTTTGTAGCCATTTAAGACTTAATAAACATGTGTAAACTGAAAAAACAGGTGGTGTATTAAACATACTGTCCTTATCAACATGAGTCTTGTAGTTAAGCATTGATGGAACTTCTCTGCAAATCTTTTCTAGCATACTTTTTCTAATAATAACCAATGTAGCTCCTGCTGCTCCAAGATTCTTTTGAGCTCCTGCATATATTAATGAAAATTTTGAGTAATCAATATTTCTTGAGTAAATATCTGAACTCATATCAGTGAATAAGTCAGTTTTAGTTTCAGGAATTTCATGAAATTGAGTCCCAAAAATTGTATTGTTTGATGTAATATGTAAATAATCAAGATTATCATTGACAGTATAGTCTTTAGGTATATAGTTGAAATTTTTATCATTGGAGGATGCAAGTTCATGAACATTTCCAAAAAGTTTTGCCTCTTTCATTGCCTTAACTGACCAAGAGCCAGTATTGATATATCCAGCATTTTGATTTAAAAAATTGTAGGCAACCATCAAAAACTGAGTACTTGCACCACCTTGTAAAAACAGACTAGTGTATTCATCCTTAGAAAGCCCAAGTTGTCCGATACTTAGCTCTCTAGCTTCTTCCATTATTTTTACAAACTCTTTGCTTCTGTGTGAAATTTCTATTAGAGACAGGCCAATGTTATCTAAATTTAAAACAGATTTAGACGCTTCATCAAAGACTTCACTTGAAAGTATGCTTGGACCAGCACTAAAATTATGTTTTTTCATCATTAAAGATGCAAAGTAACAAAAAACAACTTGTATTATTCTATTGAATTTTAACTAAGTTTCAACAAAAAATCTAAAGTATTAATTTTATCAGCAAAATCATCTAAAGAAGGTCTTTGTGTATTGCCGAATTCAACTGAGTTTTCAACAATATTTTTCCCAACTATACATTGAATTTTTTCAGAATATTTTTTTAATGATTTTATTACTGTATTATCGTTTTCATAGTATTCGAAGAATACAGCACCTATGGGTGAGCCGATTTCTGTTGATTCTTTTAAAATTAAAAACCCATTATCAAAAAACTTTTCCTCAGACATTAAATATATAGTTTTATTGTATGTATAGTTATTGTAATACGAACTATTATTTATAATATCTTTCCAAGAATAAACTTGTTTAAAAACAATGTCTAAGTCATAATCTTTAGGTAGATAAATTTTGGAAACACTCCTACATCCTAAGCCATAATACATAAATATATCATTTGATAATTTCTGTAAATCCTCTTCTGTTTCCTTTCCATCAAGAATTGCAACCGAAAACCTTGAACTTCTAATTATATGAGGTATACTATCAAAATATTTTTTGAATTGATTTGCTGAAAATTGATTTCCAGTTGCTATTACACAATCATAGTTTTCAAGTCGATTGTTGCATATTTCAACATATTTATGAAATTCTTCATTCAATGATTTCAAATAACTTATAATCCATAAAAAAAGCTCCTCGTCTTTTTTTGAAAGCTTGATAACAGATTTATTTCCTGATAAAAACACGCAGAGAAAATCATGAAAACCAACAAGTGGTATATTTCCTGCCATGATTATACCAACATTTTTGAAACCAACGAACTTATAACCTTTAACAAATAAGTTTAATTTTTCTTCATTAAGAGTTTCACCCCAATAACTTAAAGATTGTATAATATTAGCCTTTTCAAAGTAGGGATTACTTATTTGAGATTTTTTTAAAGCTGAATGTAGTTTTGAAAAAAAAATATCTTTTTTATTGGTAGCATGATTATTGCAATAACCTATTAAAAATTTACCTAGTTGATCAAGTAATTTAATTCTTTCAGAAAGCTCCAATTAGTTTGAGTTTTATAATGTAAAGATATTGGTTAATTTTGTATCCGCTTATGGCAATAAAAATAACAGATGACTGTATTAACTGTGGAGCCTGTGAGCCAGAATGCCCAAATACAGCTATCTATGAGGCTTCATATGAGTGGAAATACTCTCAAGGGACATCTTTAAAGGGAGACGTAAAGCTACTCTCTGGTCAGTCAGTCAATGCTGATCAGGATCAAGAGCCAGTTTCAGATGAGTATTATTTCATAGTCACTGATAAATGCACAGAATGTAAAGGTTTTCATGATGAGCCTCAATGTGCAGCTGTTTGCCCTGTCGATTGTTGTGTTCCTGATGAAGACAATGTTGAGTCTGAGGAGCTGTTATTGAATAAGCAAAGTTTTATGCACGGCACTTAATTTAAAACGCTGTGCTCATAATGAATATATGAAAGCTGGTATCGTGGGTCTTCCTAATGTTGGAAAATCGACCTTGTTTAATTGTTTAAGTAATACAAAAGCACAAAGTGCTAATTTTCCTTTTTGTACAATTGATCCAAACATTGGTTTAGTAAATATTCCAGATGAAAGATTGAATAAGCTAGTAGAATTGGTTGGGCCTGAGAAAATTGTTCCGAATTCTGTTGAAATTGTTGATATTGCAGGACTTGTTAAAGGAGCTAGCAAAGGTGAGGGTTTAGGAAATCAATTTCTTTCGAATATTAGAGAAACTAATGCTATTATTCATGTGCTAAGATGCTATCACGATGAGAATATAACCCATGTTGAAGGATCAGTTGATCCTTTGAGAGATAAAGAAATTATTGATTTTGAGTTGAAATTGAAAGATTTAGAAACGATTGAAAAAAGAAAAGAAAAGATTTCAAGAGCTGCTAAGACAGGTGATAAAAACTCAATTATAGAATTAAACTTATTAGAAAAATTAATTACAATTATAAATGATGGAAATTCAATAAATTTTTCAAGTCTTTCAGTTGATGAAAATAATATTATCAAATCTATGTCATTGCTTTCGATTAAGCCAGTTTTATATGTCTGTAATGTAGATGAGAAAAATATTAAATCGCCTAGTGATGAGCTAAAATCTATTGTTAACAATTTAAAAACAACTGGATCAAATGTTATTGCTCTTGCAGCGAAAACGGAGGAGGAAATTAATGAATTAGATAATTATGATGACAGAAAAATGTTTTTAGATGATTTGGGGTTATCAGAGTCTGGTGCAAGTAAATTAATTAAAGAAACTCACAACCTGCTTAATTTGTCAACTTTTTATACTGCAGGAAAAAAAGAAGTAAGAGCATGGACTTTTAAAAAAGGATCTAAGGCTCCACAAGTTGCTGGAATTATTCATACAGACTTTGAAAAAGGGTTTATAAAAGCTGACGTCATTAAATACAACGACTATGTAAACTTTGGAAGTGAATTAAAAGTGAAAGAAGCAGGAAAATTAAAAACAGAAGGCAAAGAATACGTTGTAATTGATGGTGACATAATTAATTTTAAATTCAATACTTAATTTAAGATTTCAACATATTTTACGAAGGATTGTTAATTATTTTATAAGAACATGATTTCATATAAGTGTCCAGTGTTTTATCTTAGGCATTCAAATTTTATGGCTCAAACATCTTCATACACGGAAGAAAATATTAAATCCCTAGACTGGAAAGAGCATATCAGAATGAGACCTGGTATGTACATTGGTAAGTTAGGTGATGGTTCAGCTTATGATGATGGTATTTACATTCTTCTAAAGGAGGTCATTGACAATTCAATTGATGAATTTGTCATGGGTGCTGGAAAAACTATTGAAATTAATATTAAGGAAAATATTGTCAATGTAAGGGATTACGGAAGGGGAATTCCTCTGGGTAAGGTTGTAGATGTTGTTTCTAAAATGAATACTGGAGGAAAGTATGATACTCGTGCATTTAAAAAGTCAGTTGGTTTGAATGGAGTGGGAACAAAAGCTGTAAATGCCCTGTCATCATCTTTTGAGGTTCAGTCAATAAGAGATGGTAAGTTAAAGAAAGTTTCATTTGAATATGGTGAAATTTCATCAGATAGTCCCATAGAGGAATCAAATAAAAGAAAAGGAACTAAAGTAATTTTTAAGCCAGATTCCGAAATTTTTAAAAATTTTAAATATAGAAGTGAATATGTAGTTAGAATGTTAAAATATTATGTTTATTTAAATCCTGGTTTAACAATAGTTTTTAATGGTGAAAAACTAAAATCTGAAAATGGATTAAAGGATTTAATTGAAGATAATAACAACCTTGAAGACTTTCTTTACCCTGTAATTCATCTCAAGGGAAAAGATATTGAAATTGCTTTAACTCACAACAAAAAACAATACAGCGAAGAATACTATTCTTTTGTGAATGGTCAACATACAACTCAAGGTGGTACACATTTATCAGCTCTAAAAGAATCAATTGTTAAAACAATAAGAGATCACTTCAAAAAACCTTATGATTCATCGGATATTAGAAAATCTGTTTTGTGTGCAATAAGCATCAAAGTTATGGAGCCAGTCTTTGAATCACAGACTAAGACAAAATTAGGAAGTACTGAAATGGGTGGTGACCTTCCAACAGTTAGAACTTACATTAATGATTTTGTTGGAAGAAAACTTGATAATTTTCTTCACCAAAATCAAAATATTAAGGATGAAATTCAAAAAAAGATTATTCAAGCTGAAAGGGAGAGAAAAGAGTTGTCAGGAATAAGAAAATTAGCCAGAGAAAGAGCAAAAAAGTCAAATCTACATAATAAAAAATTAAGAGATTGTAGAATTCACTTAGGGGATATGAATAAGGATCAAAGATTAGAATCAACATTGTTTATTACTGAGGGTGATTCTGCAAGTGGCTCAATAACAAAATCTAGAAATGTAAACACTCAAGCTGTATTTAGCTTGAGAGGAAAGCCTTTAAATTCATATTCAATGACCAAAAAGATTGTTTATGAAAATGAAGAATTTAATCTATTGCAGGCAGCTCTAAATATTGAGGAGGGAATTGAAAAACTTAGATATAATAAAATAGTTATAGCTACCGATGCAGATGTCGACGGGATGCATATACGTTTACTTCTTATTACTTTTTTTCTTCAATTTTTTCCTGAGTTAATTAAAGAAGGTCACTTATTTATTTTACAAACCCCCTTATTTAGAGTAAGAAATAAAAAAGAAACAATCTATTGTTATGATGATTTTGAAAAAGAACAAGCTATCGATAAACTTTCTCCGAAGCCTGAAATAACAAGGTTTAAGGGGCTTGGTGAAATCTCACCAAATGAGTTTAAAAACTTTATAGGTGATAGTATTAGGCTGGATCCTGTTATAATTAATAGAGATACTAGCATATCAGATATGCTTTCTTTTTACATGGGTAAAAATACCCCTGAAAGACAAAAGTTTATTATAAATAATTTAAAAATTGATATTGATAAAGTATAATAATGGAGAATTTTTCTGAAAATTTTGAAAATGAAGAGGAATTTTTAATTCCTATATCAGGAATGTACAAAGATTGGTTTATTGATTATGCTTCCTACGTAATTTTAGAAAGAGCAGTACCAGCTATTGAAGATGGATTTAAGCCTGTACAGAGAAGAATTCTTCATTCAATGAAAGATTTAGATGATGGTCGATTTAATAAAGTTGCGAATATCGTAGGACACACAATGCAGTATCATCCCCACGGTGACGCTAGTATTTCTGACGCTATTGTTCAAATTGGTCAAAAAGATTTATTGATAGAAACTCAAGGAAACTGGGGAAATATATTAACAGGTGACTCAGCTGCTGCATCTAGATATATTGAAGCAAGATTATCCAAATTTGCTCTTGAAGTTGTTTACAGTCCAAAAGTAACAACATGGCAGTCTTCATATGATGGAAGAAGAAAAGAGCCAATCAATCTTCCTGTTAAATTTCCATTACTATTGGCTCAAGGTGCTGAGGGAATTGCTGTTGGATTATCCACTAAAATACTTCCACACAACTTCGTTGAATTGATAGATGCTTCCATAAAGTGTTTAAGAGGAAGAAAATTTGATCTTTATCCTGATTTTCCAACTCAAGGAGTGGTTGATGTGACTAACTATAATGATGGAATGAGAGGTGGTAAAATTAAAGTTCGGGCTAAAATTTCTCAAATAAATAAAAACACATTAGTAATTTCTCAAATTCCTTATACAACCACAAGCAGCTCATTAATAGAATCAATTCTGAAAGCTAATGATAAAGGTAAAATAAAAATCAAAAAAATTGAGGATAATACGTCAGCTGATGTAGAAATCTTGATACATCTACCAAATGGTGTTTCACCGGATAAAACAATTGATGGGCTCTTTGCATTTACGAATTGTGAAGTTTCAATTTCACCGCTCAGCTGTATTATTGAAGATAACAAGCCAGTTTTTATTGGTGTTTCTGAAATCTTAAAAAAATCAACAGAAAAAACAAAAAATCTTCTGAAGAAAGAGTTGGATGTAAGGTTAGCGGAGCTGAATCTATTTTGGCATTATTCAACATTAGAAAAGATCTTTATTGAAAACAGAATTTATAGGTTGATTGAAGATGAGGAAACTTGGGATGGTGTTTTAGAGGCTATTAATAAAGGCTTAAAACCATTTATCAATATGCTTAAAAAGGAAGTTTCCGAAGATGATATTTTAAAATTGACCGAAATTAAAATTAAAAGAATATCAAAATTTGATTTAGAAAAAGCAGATAAAAAAATTAAACAAATTGAGGAAGATATTGACAAGGTAAAATTCAACCTTGAAAATTTAAATGATTTTGCCATACAGCACTTTAAGGATTTAAAATCAACATATTCAACTGGAAAACAAAGAAAAACAGAAATTAGAATCTTTGATGATGTAGATGTAAAGAAGGTTGTTGTTAAAAACTCAAAACTTTATGTTAACAGAGAAGATGGTTTTATAGGAACTTCTTTGAGAAGAGAAGAATACGTTGAGGATTGTTCTGATATAGATGATATAATTGTTTTTACATCAAATGGTGATATGATTGTAACAAAAGTTGATAGTAAAAAGTTTGTTGCAAAAAATATACTTTATGTTTCAGTTTTTAAAAAGAGAGATTCTAGGACTATTTACAATATGATTTACAAGGAAGGTAAGTCTGGTGTTTCATACATAAAAAGGTTTAATGTTACTGGGGTTACGAGAGACAAAAAATATAATTTAACCTCCCAAAATCCAAAAACCAAAATTTTACATTTTTCAGCTAACCCTAATGGTGAAGCTGAAATTGTCACAATACAATTGAGACAAAGTGGATCAATAAAAAAACTTAAATGGGATTTAGATTTTGCAGATTTAGCAATTAAGGGTCGTTCAGTTAAGGGTAATATTGTAAGCAAGTACTCTGTAAATAAGGTAATCTTTAAAGAAAAAGGTTTGTCTACATTAAAGCCAAGAAAAATTTGGTTTGATGATACAGTTCAGAGGTTAAATGTTGATGATAGGGGTGATTTATTGGGTGAGTTTAAGCCAGATGATGATTTACTCATTGTACAACATTCAGGAAAGCTAAAAATTGTTCCACCAGATCTTAATATGCATTTTCCTGAAGACATGATCATCCTCGAGAAAGCTGACAGGTCTAAACCAATTTCTGTTGTATACTTCAACAAGAAAAAGAAAAAATACTATGTAAAAAGATTTTTACTTGGTGTTTTAAAGGGTGCTCAAAACTTCATTGATGATTCTAAAAATAGTACTGTTGAAATTGTTTCTTATGATTGGAAGCCAGTTATTGAAGTAATTACCAAAAGCAAGAAAGAAATTGAAAAAAATAATATTAATTTATTTGAATTTATTTCTGTAAAAGGAATAAAAGCTTTGGGAAATCAACTCGTCAGTAAAGAAGTTAAAGAAATTAATCTCCTTGATCCCATACCATATGAGCCTGAAATTAAGGAATTAAATCAAATAGAAGTGATTGATGAACAAATTGATAATGATGATAATATTTCTAATGAAGGTGAAAGTAGTCAGATAGAATTAGATTTTTAGTCTGATAGAAATACTTTCCCTCTTTTTTTATTACTATCATCCCCAACAATTGAATATTCAAATGTGTAACTATCATTTTCTGTACTTAATATTTTCATTGTTATTGATTTTTTACTCTTTTTCGGATTAATATTTTTTAAAATAAATTCACAATCAGAAACCCATCTAACACTAGATGTATCCGTAACTCCATTAAAAACTTCAATTTCTGTTGAGTCTGATCTTTGAAAATATGAGACATATTCTTTACCATCTATTTCTGTTTTAAATTCAAAGTTGCCAGTTTTAAATTTTTTACAATCTTTCTCTGGAAAAGAACAACTTGATAAGAATATTAATAGAAGGCTAATTTTTAAATTCCTTAAATGTACCATCTTTTAAAAGTAATATTATTTTTTCAACCTCAGAATTTACATTATTTTTTGAATTATCATTGTTTTCTTTTGAAATAGGGGCAGGGTTTTGCTTGTCTTTTCCAAAAATTAACCACTCTACGTCAATTTCTGGAAATTCTTTACAGATTTTAGTTACAATCTCTAAACTTGGTTTATTTCGTCCGTTTAGGATGTGTGAAATACTTGACCTTTGAACATTGATTTTTTTTGCAAATTCCGAAGCGTTAATTGATTGATTATTTAATATTTCTTTTAATCTTAAACTTATATCTTCCATGTTTACATTTGTAAATATACGCTTTTATATCTATTAAAATGTATTTAAATAAACCATTATTTATTGATAAATATTTAATATTTTACTTTAATTATTAATATTTAATACGTTGTAAAACAAGATTTTATATATAAATTAGTAAATATATTATATAATTTCGCTTTTTATGTGTGTACATATGTAAACTTTAGATTTGTATTTCATATAAAAAAAATGAAGATATCTAATTAAAATTTGATATTTAGTTAAATATTATGAGATATTTTAGTGATTTAATATAAATAATTCAATATATTTACGTTTTTAGTGTATAATTTTCAAGATAATTAAAAATGAAATTTAAATTAGACGATGTTGATCATAAAATCCTTGATTTGTTAATTGATAATTCTAGGATTCCCTTCACTGATATTGCAAAAAAACTTCTAATTTCTGCAGGTACAGTTCATGTTCGTGTTAAAAAGATGGAGGAATTTGGAATTATTCAGGGCGCATCATTAGCTCTTGACTATAAAAAATTAGGCTACACCTTTATTGCATATATTGGAATATTTCTAGAGAAAACTCATCTAACTAATATGGTATTGGAAAAACTGGAGAGTATTCCTTACGTGACAGTTGCTCATATTACAACTGGAAGATTTAATATTTTTTGTAAGATTAGGTCAAAAAATACAAATCATGCAAAGGAAATTATATTCATGATTGACGATATTGATGGCGTTTCAAGAACTGAAACAATGATTTCTTTGGAAGAAAGCATTAATGATAAAAAGAGGTTAATGCATAAAATTTTTAATGAAATAAAATAGCGTTACTCTAAATGAGAAAACTAACTAAACTTGAGAGATTTAAAGATAAAGTTCTCTCAAGATATGATGTTTACAATAATGTTTTTTTAACCTTACCATTTGAATCAATAAATGATACTGGTAGGCTTTTACCCTTGTTTTCAAAACATTGTAGTGATGGATTCAAGAAAAATTTAAGCCCTCTTACGATTGTAGATGGGTTTTTTAATGAGTATTGTAAAGATTTAGATAAAAACGAAATAACCACTCTTATTTTTAGATTCATTCAATATATTGAGAGACAAGTTGTTTTATTTGATGCAATTGAAGATGCTTCATTCTCAGAAGTCCATAATATGGATGGAGTCGGTACGTTAAGAAACCTCAAAGAAACTAGTGAAAAATCTAACTCAAAATTAGAATTATCTAATATTTTAAAAAAAATAAAAGTCAAACCTGTATTAACTGCTCATCCAACTCAATTTTATCCAGGTTCTGTACTTGGTATTATTACCGATTTATCTAAAGCAATTAATAATAATGATTTAATCGAAATTAAAGGTTTATTAGCACAACTTGGAAAAACACCATTTTTTAAAAAAATTAAACCTACTCCATATGATGAGGCTGTGAGTTTAACATGGTATTTGGAAAATATATTTTATAATTCAATTTCTAATATTCAAAAATACATTAAGTCCAATATTGGAGATAAAAATTTTGTTAATTATGATTTAATATCGCTTGGATTTTGGCCCGGGGGAGATAGAGATGGAAATCCTTTTGTAACAAATGAAATCACGATTAAAACAGCTTATAAGCTTAGAAGTGATATTCTTAAAAATTATTACAGAGATGTAAGGAAATTAAGAAGGAGATTGACTTTTAAGAAAATAGAAGATATTATAATTGATGTTGAAAATAGGCTATACAAAAGTATGACTCAGGATGTTGTAAAGCCATGTATTAGTTTAGATGAGTTATTGAGCAAGTTAAAATATGTAAAAAAACAAATTATTAAAAAACATGAATCATTGTTTGTTGATGAGGTACAAAACCTAATTGATAAAATAAATATTTTTGGATATCATTTTGCTTCTCTAGACATAAGGCAAGATTCTAGTATTCATGATAAAGTCTTTCACAAGATTTTAACACTAATTTTTGATAGTAAGACCTCTGATAATTACAGTGGAATGAGTGAGGATGAAAAAATTAATTTCATATCTAAATTAAATTTTTTAAATAAAAAAACCTCCTACAAAGACAAAGATCTAATTAATACCTTAGGTTCTATTGAGGCCATGAAATCAATTCAAAAATCTAATGGAATTTCTGGATCTCATAGATATATTATTAGTCATAATCAGTCTCCTATGAATATTTTAGAGGTATTTAATATGTTCCTATTTACTGGTTGGGCAAAACCATCGGTTGATATAGTGCCATTGTTTGAGACTATTGATGATTTAAATGTATCTAAATCTGTCATGGAAAAGGTTTATCAAAATAAACTATATAAAGATCACTTAAAAAACAGAGATAATAAACAAATAATCATGCTTGGTTTCTCTGATGGAACAAAGGATGGTGGCTACTTTACTGCAAATTGGAATATTTTAAAGGCTAAAGAAGGACTGATTCGAATTTCAAAAAAATATGGAATTAAAGTAGAATTTTTTGACGGGAGAGGAGGTCCACCGGCAAGAGGTGGTGGTAACACACATCAATTTTATAGTTCAATGGCTGGAATTATTAATTCAAAAGTTGTTCAGTTAACTATCCAGGGTCAAACTATAAGCTCAAATTTTGGAACAATTGATTCTTGTCAATATAATTTAGAACAATTGGTAAGTTCTGCAGTTAAAAATATAGATTTAGACTCCACAGCAGCTGACTTAAGTGATGAAAACAGAAAAACTATGGATCAGCTTTCTGAACTTAGTTATAATGCATATATAGATTTTAAAAATCATCCAAAGTTTTTAGGGTATTTAGAAAAAATAAGTACGATTAAATACTATTCAAAAACAAATATTGGGAGCAGGCCATCTAAAAGACCTTCAGAATCTGATTCTTTTAGTATTGATAATTTAAGAGCCATTCCTTTTGTTGGAGGCTGGAGTCAATTAAAGCAGAATGTTCCAGGGTTTTTTGGCTTAGGTACGGCCTTGAATTATTTTAAAGTGAATGGTGAGTTTGATAAAATTGAAAAACTTTATAAAGAGGTGCCTTTTTTTAGGACCCTTATATCCAATTCTATGATGAGCTTAAAAAAATCATTTTTTGGTTTAACTAGCTACATAAAAAAAGACAAAGAGTATTCAAAATTTTGGGAGCTTATTTTTAATGAGTATGAGTTATCCACGGATATGGTTTTAAAAGTTACTGGTTTCAAAGAATTAATGGAGAATGAGCCTGCTAATAAAGCCTCAATTGAAAAAAGAGAAGAAATTATTATGCCTTTATTTACACTGCAGCAGTATGCAATACAAAAGAAAAACTTACTGAATTTGAAGGATAATAACGCGAATGATGAAATCAATGTTTTAGAAAAAATTATAACTAGAACACTTTTTGGAAATATTAATGCTAGTAGAAATTCTGCTTAGCTTAAATAAAAGTCAAAAGACTCTTTAATTAAATTTTCAGAAACCTCAGTATCAATTTTAACAAGTCCGAGGTCTTTTAATAATACAAACTTTAATTTATCCAAATGATTTTTTTTATCAAAACTCATAAGCTTAATAATTTCTTCATAGTTTTCATCTTGTAGATTTACTTTCGGAAAGATTCTAAGCAAATGATTTTTAATTTTTTTAACTAATTCGAAATCTAGATCAAATATTTTATTTGACATGAAGGATTCGCAAATCATTCCGATTACAATTGCTTCACCATGCGTTAGCTTATTTTCTTTATTTAAATAGTAGGATTCAAGTGCATGTCCAATTGTATGTCCAAAATTTAAATTTTTTCTAATGTTCTGTTCAAATTTATCATCTAAAACAATTTTATTTTTAATCCTTATAGAATTATTTATAATTTCTTCGTTATAATATAGTTGCTGATTTTCCAAAAGTAAATTGAAAATTGAAGCTGAAATTAGACTGTGCTTAAATATTTCAGCATATCCACTTTTAACTTCTCTTTCACTTAGCGTTTCAAGATATTTCTCATCAATTACTACAAGTTTAGGATCTGCAAAGGTTCCAATTTGATTTTTTAAATTATTGAAATTAATTCCTGTTTTACTTCCTACTGAAGCATCAACCATTGATAAAAGAGTTGTTGGTATATTAATAAAATCAATACCTCTTTTAAAAGTATTGGCAGCAAAACCGCCCATATCTGTAATAACTCCTCCTCCTAGGTTAATTAAAAGACTCTTTCTATCCAAATTTTGAGTTGTCATTTCATTCCAAATCTTGGTAACAGTACTCAGATTTTTAAATTCTTCTCCTGAATTAATTTTTATAATTGATATTTTTTTATTAATTATTTGTTTGAAAACATCTAAACAGAATTTTTCAGTATTATCATCAACCAATACTGATACTTTTGAATATTTATTATTTTCTATCAGTGAGTTTAAAAGGGAATAACCAGACTGCCCAAAAGCTATTTTATATGTTTTTGTGTTGATTTCTTTCACCATCAAAAATGAGTATGCAAATTAACAACATTTTAAAAAAACAGCATATATTAGAATAATTATTTAATAAATGAATAAATCTCTTTTTGACAATACTGAGGTTGCATTTAAAATGAAAAAAAATTTTCATTTATATAATGCAATTTTTCTTTTCAATATAATCACAAAGAAAATTTTAGTAGGAATTTTAACCAATTTGACAATAATGATGCTAAAATTTAGGTTACCTATTAAGTGGATTTTAAAAGGAACTATTTATAAACATTTTTGTGGGGGTGTAGATATAACGGAATGTAAAAAAATAATTTCTGATATGTATAAAATGAACGTATGTTCAATTCTTGACTACTCAGTTGAGGGTTTAAGTAATGAAAATTCATTTAATAATTCATGTGAAAAAAAAATTAAGATCATTGATATAGTTTCAGAAAATGATGCTGTTCCTTTCGCTGTTTTTAAGCCAACAAGTATTGGTAGGTATGAATTATTTAAAGCAGTTAGTGATGGAAAAAAATTGCTAAAGGATGAAGAGGTTGAGTGGTCTAATGTTGTTAATAGATTCCATAATATTTGTAATCATGCATTAATTAATAAAACAAAAATTTTAATTGATGCAGAGGAATATGAGGTTCAAAAAGCTATTGATGAACTAGCACTTGAAATGATGAAGTCTTATAATAAAGAATATGTTATTGTTTATAATACAATACAACTTTACAGATGGGATAGGATTGATTACTTAAAAAAATTATTTAAAGATTATTCAAAATCTAAATTTAGCTTTGGGTTTAAGTTAGTAAGGGGAGCTTATATGGAAAAGGAGAGACTTTTAGCTAAAAATGGAAATTATAAATCTCCTATATGCTCATCAAAAAATGAAACTGATTTAAATTTTAATAAAGCAATTGATCTTATGTTTAAACACATAAAAAAAGCTGATTTTTTTATAGCAACTCATAATGAGTTTTCAAATTATAAAGTTATTGATCTCATGAAAAAAAATGAGATCAAAAACAATAGTGATAAGATTTGGTTCGGTCAACTTTATGGCATGAGTGATAACATCACTTTTAATTTAGCTAGTGAGGGATATAATGTTGCTAAAATACTACCCTTTGGGCCAGTTGAAAATTTAGTACCTTATTTGATAAGAAGAGCACAAGAAAATTCCTCTTTTGAAGGTCAATCTAGTAGAGAGTTATCTCTGCTAAAAAAGGAATTACTTAGAAGAAGCTCTTAAATCAGTATAATACACCTTGGTTTCACAGTTTGTAGCATTAAAATAAAATTGATTAGATCCTTTATTTTGATTTAATAAATATATGTTACAGGAATCTTTTCCAATAATACTTTTTGAAAATTCAATTTTTGAATTTTTTAAAATATTTATTGTATCATATGAGGAAAAAGAATAATCAAAATGCCATTCCTTTTTTTTAAAATCTCCTAAAACTCTATCGTTTGGAAGGTAATTAAATTCAGTGTCCTTTTGCTGTATAATGAAAATTGTTATCATGAGACCTAGTAAAAAACCAAAGAAATAGTAAATCAATCTTTTTTTAAATTTCATAATTTTTAATTTCTAATGTTCTCTTCTTACTATCATCAATTTTGATTTTGATATGAGAATAAGGGTATTCAAAATATTCAATTATTTTTTTTGGCCATTCAATAAAAATCCATTTTTTTTCATTGATAATATCAAAAAAACCGATTTCATTTAAATCTAAAATATTATCAATTCGATAGAGGTCAGCATGATAGATTTTTTCATTATTTGATTCATACATGTTAAGTATTGGAAATGTCGGACTTGAAATATTGTCTTTTGAACCAATTTTCATACAGATATTCTTGATTAGAGTTGTTTTTCCAGAGCCCAAATCACCATCAAATAATACTGTCTTTGATTTTATATTTTTAAGTATAAAATTTGATGCATTATTAATTTCTTTTAAATGGTATGAAAAAATCATTTACTTTTTGTCAAATACAAAGGAAAGACTTTCCCCAGAAAATAATAAATTAATTTTCATATTTTTGCCGACATGGAATTAAAGGCATTTGAAGTTGCTAAATTAATTGATGGTGTCGTCGATGGAGATAATAATTCTACAATAAATAGGCTTTCTAAAATTGAAAGTGGAGACAAAAATTCATTATCATTCTTAGGAAATTCAAAATACAATGATTTTTTATACAAATCATCTGCTTCGATTGTGATTGTTAAAAAATCTTTAGAATTAAAAGAGCCCGTAAGCCCAACATTGATAAGGGTAGAGGATCCTAACCTTGCATTTTCAGTTCTTCTTGAGTATTTTAATAATCAACAAATTTCAAAAACAGGAATAGATAAAGGTTCAAGTTTAGGTGAAAATGTCAACTATGGTAATGATGTTTATATAGGAAAATTTTCTATTATTGAAAGTAATGTAAACATTGGTCAAAATGTTAAAATTCATCCACATGTTCACATTGCAGATAATGTAACTGTTGGAGATAATTGTATAATTTATCCAGGAGTTAAAATTTACAGAAATACAGTGCTTGGTAAAAATTGCATTATTCACTCAGGAACAGTTGTTGGTTCAGATGGATTTGGCTTTAACAAAGATTCAAATGGTAATAATTTGAAAGTAATACATAATGGAAATGTGATTATTGAGGATGATGTAGAAATTGGATCTAATTGTACAATTGATAGAGCCACTCTTGGTTCAACTATATTAAGATCTGGTGTTAAAATTGATAATCTTGTCCAAATAGCACATAATGTAATTGTTGGAAATAATACTTGCATTGCTGCCCAGGTAGGTATTGCTGGATCAACTACAATTGGAAAAGATTGTTTAATCGGAGGACAAGCAGGTATTGCTGGTCACCTAAAAATTGGTGATAGGGTACACATGCAGGCAAAATCTGGAGTGCTAAAAAATATTGATGATGACTCTGTAATAATGGGTTATCCTGCAATTAACTATAGGGATTATAATAAATCATATGTTCATTTTAAAAATTTACCCAAAATCATGAATTTCATAAATAAGTTGATGAAAAAAAGCAATGAACAATAAACAAACAACTATTAAAGATTCTGTTTCTCTTGAGGGTGTAGGAATTCATACTGGAAAAGATGTTAAACTTACTTTTCATCCTGCAAAAGAAAATACAGGATATATATTTAAAAGAGTTGATTTAGGTGATAAACCTGAAATAGAAGCTCTTGCAAAATATGTTGTTAATACACAAAGAGGAACAACCCTCGAAAAAGATGGTGTTAAATTAAAAACTACTGAACATGTCTTAGCAGCTTTGGTAGGTTTGGAAATTGACAATATTTTAATCGAAATAAATGCTGAAGAACCTCCTATCATGGATGGATCATCAAGATTCTTTGTTGATGCACTTGAGAAAGCGGGTTTAAAGGAATTAAGTAGTTTACGTAACGAATATATAGTAAAAGATGTTATTTCATTTAATGATACTGAGTCAGGTAGTGAAATAACTCTTATTCCGTCTGAAAACTACCAGATAACAACCATGGTTGATTATGAGACTAAGGTTTTAGGCACTCAAAATGCAACTCTTACAAAATTATCTGAATTTAAGGATGAGTTTTCTAATGCTAGGACGTTTAGTTTTCTTCATGAAATTGAAATGCTTTTAGAAAATAACCTGATAAAAGGTGGTGATCTTAATAACGCTATTGTTTATGTAGATAAGAAAATTTCCGAAAATACAATGGAAAAGTTAAAAAAAGCTTTTAATAAAGACAAAGTCTCAGTGAAATCTAACGGAATTTTAGATAATTTGAATTTACATTATCAAAATGAAGCTGCAAGGCACAAGCTACTAGATGTTTTAGGTGATCTGGCATTAATTGGTAAAAGAATTAGAGGAAAGGTAATAGCAAAAAAACCTGGTCATTTCATCAATACACAATTTGCTAAAAAAGTAAGTGGAATCATTGAAAAAGAGGAAAGATTAAATATGAAAAAACAAGAATATAATGAAAAGGCTATAATGGATGCGGAGCAAATTATGAATATTTTACCACATCGTCCGCCTTTTCTTTATATTGATAAAATTCTAAAAATTAGTGATAATGCTATAACAGGTTTAAAATACGTTTCTCCAGATGAGCCTTACTTTAAAGGTCACTTCCCAGGTAGACCTGTTATGCCTGGAGTTTTGCAAATTGAAGCCATGGCACAGGTAGGGGGTGTTTTGGTTCTTAGTACATTCCCAGATCCAGAAAATTATTTAACTTTTTTTGGAAGAATTGAAAATGCTAAATTTAAAAGACCTGTAGAACCAGGAGATACTCTTATATTTGAACTTGAGTTACTGTCACCAATTAGAAGAGGTATCAGTCATATGATTGCTAGAGCTTATGTTGATGGGGAATTAACAACTGAAGCTGAAATGAAAGCAAAAATTGTAAAAAAATAGATTAATGAATCAACCATTATCATACGTTCATCCTGCAGCTAAAATTGCTAAAACAGTCGTAATTGAACCATTTACAACCATTGGTAAAGATGTAATAATTGGAGAGGGTACATGGATTGGTTCTAATGTTACGATTATGGAAGGCGCTAGAATTGGAAAAAATTGTTCCATATATCCTGGAGCTGTCATTTCGGGTGTTCCACAAGATTTGAAATTTAAGGGAGAGGAAACAACTGCAGAGGTTGGAGATAATACTGTAATTAGAGAATGTGTTACCATAAACAGAGGAACCAACTGGAGAAAAAAGACAAAAATCGGAAAAAATTGTTTAATTATGGCTTATTCACATATTGCCCATGACTGTAAAGTTGGGGATAACTGTATTTTTTCAAATAATTCTACACTGGCAGGTCATGTCACTGTTGGTGATTATGTTACACTAGCTGGTATGGTTGCAGTCCATCAGTTTTGTAATATTGGTAGACATGCATTTATTGCTGGTGGATCATTAGTAAGGAAGGATATTCCTCCATTCGTTAAAGCTGCTAGAGAACCTTTGTCCTATGTTGGTATCAATTCTGTTGGATTAAGAAGAAGAGGTTTTAGTTCAGAAAAAATCAGAGAAATTCAAAATATATATAGAATTCTTTACCAAAAGAAATTTAATAACACCCAAGCCATTAATATTATCGAAGCAGAAGTTGAGGCAACATCTGATAGAGATGAAATATTAGTTTTTATTAAAGATTCTCAAAGAGGAATCATGAAAGGATATATTCAAAATTAAATTATGATTACTACTTCAGATATCAGAAAAGGCTTATGTATTAGATACTCAAATGATATCTATAAAATTATTGAGTTTTTGCATGTTAAACCTGGAAAAGGACCTGCATTTGTTAGAACTAAATTAAAAAGCGTTTCAACTGGGAAAGTAGTTGACAACACCTTTACAGCTGGACACAAGATTGACGATGTTAGAGTGGAAAATAGAAAATACCAATTCCTGTACAAAGATGGTGAAACCTATCATTTTATGAATAGTGATGATTATAACCAGATTGAAGTAGACAAATCGCAAATTGAATCAGATATTTTCTTAAAAGAAGGTTTAATAGTTACCATAATAGTTAATGCTGATGATTCAAATATTTTATCAGTCGAAATGCCTCAAAATGTTGTTCTAGAGGTAATTTCATCTGAACCAGGTGTAAAAGGGAATACTGCTACAAATGCAACAAAAAATGCTAAACTTGAAACCGGAGCTGAAATTAATGTCCCGTTATTTATTAACGAAGGAGATAAAGTAAAAGTTGATACAGAAAAAGGAGTTTATTTGGAAAGAATTAAACAGTAGTAATGAGTGTTTTAGTTAATAAAAATTCTAAAGTTATTGTTCAGGGTTTTACTGGTTCTGAAGGTACATTTCACTCATCACAAATGATTGAATATGGAACAAATATTGTTGGTGGAGTAACACCTGGTAAGGGTGGTCAATCACATTTAGATAAGCCAGTTTTTAATACAGTTGAGGATGCTGTTAAATCAACAAGTGCAAATACATCAATAATTTTTGTCCCTGCTGGATTTGCAGCAGATGCAATAATTGAGTCAGCAGATTCTGGAATTAAAGTGATCGTTTGTATTACAGAGGGTATTCCGATATCAGATATGACTAAAGTCTATAATTATATCGAAAAGAAAGATTGTACATTAATTGGACCGAATTGTCCAGGTATTATTACACCTGATGAAGCGAAGGTTGGTATAATGCCAGGTTTTGTCTTTAAAAAGGGCAGGGTAGGTTTGGTTTCTAAGTCAGGCACTCTAACTTATGAAGCAGCTGATCAAATTGTCAAAGAAGGTTTCGGAATTTCAACAGCAATTGGAATCGGCGGTGACCCAATAATAGGAACTACTGTTGAAGATGCTGTCAAGTTATTTTTTGAAGATGATGAAACAGATTGTATTGTTTTGATTGGTGAAATTGGAGGTCAACTTGAAAATAACGCTGCTAAATGGGTAAAAAAATCGGATAATAAAAAGCCAGTAATTGGTTTTATTGCTGGTGAAACTGCTCCAAAAGGAAGAACAATGGGGCATGCAGGAGCAATTGTGGGAGGAAAAGATGATACAGCAGAAGCAAAAAAATCTATAATGAGGGATTGCGGAATTCATGTTGTGGATTCACCAGCAGATATTGGTAAGTTTGTAAAAAAATATATAAAATAGTTATGTCTTTATTAGATAACAAAAATATTTTAATAACAGGAGGAAGCCGAGGAATTGGAAAATCCATAGTTGAAGTTCTAGTTAAAAATGGCGCTAATGTTGGTTTTACCTTCACATCATCAGATTTAGCTGCAAATAATATTTGTAAAGAATTAAATTCAAAAGATGCTAAATGTATTGCCTATAAAAGCGATGCTTCAAAATTTGATCAGTGTGAAAAACTCGTTAATAGTTTTCTTGATGATTTTGAGACAATTGATGTATTAATTAATAATGCAGGAATTACTAAGGACAATTTACTGATGAGAATGTCAGAGGAGGATTTTGACAAAGTTATTGAAGTAAATCTAAAATCTGTTTTTAATATGACTAAAGCCTGTCAAAGAGTATTTTTAAAAAACAGACGAGGAAGTATTATTAATATGAGCTCAGTTGTTGGAGTAAAAGGCAATGCAGGTCAATCAAACTATGCAGCATCTAAGTCAGGAATTATTGGTTTTTCCAAATCTGTAGCTCAGGAATTAGGATCAAGAAATATAAGATGTAATGTGATAGCTCCTGGTTTTATAAAAACAGAAATGACTGACAACTTGTCTGAGTCAATTATTGAGGGTTGGACAGAAAATATTCCCCTCAAGAGACCTGGTGAATCAATCGATGTAGCAAATTTATGTTTGTTTTTGGCATCAGATTTGTCCAGTTATATTACGGGTCAAGTTATCAATGTTGATGGTGGCCTTTTAACTTAAAATTAATTAAATACATATATGGAAAAATATACAAAAATTGGATTACCTGCACTAATTGGTGCTTTAGTGTTATTTGTCTTTGCTGTAAAAACATTTGTCAATATCGGATATGGTGAAGCTGGTGTTTTATTTAAAACATTTGGCAATGGTGTTGTTACTGATGAACCTCCACTTGGTGAAGGTTTAAATATTGTAATGCCATGGAACACAGTTTATATATATAACGTAAAACAACAAGAGGTTTTTGAAAGTAAAATGCAAGTTTTATCCTCTAACGGGCTGGACATATCTTTAGATATCTCAGTTCTATACCAACCAAAGATTCAAGAGTTAGGGTTACTACACCAAACCAAGGGATCTAATTACTTAAATGTTGTAATTATTCCATCACTTAGAGCAGTAGCTAGAAGTGTGGTTGGACAATACACGCCAGAACAACTTTATTCAACCAAAAGAGATGCTATTCAAAATGAAATTTTTGAGCAGCTTGTTGAAGATGTTGAACAACAGCATGTTCAAATCAACTCTGTTCTTGTCAGAGATGTAACTCTCCCTGCTAATATTAAAGCAGCTATTGAAAGAAAATTAACTCAGGAGCAAGAAGCTTTAGAATATGTTTTTAGGTTGGAAAAAGCAAGACAAGAAGCTGAAAAATTAAGAATAGATGCCGAAGGTAAAGCTAATGCCAACAGAATTTTAAATAGCTCTTTAACTAGTAATATTTTAAGAGACAAAGGAATTGAAGCAACTCTTAAATTAGCTGAATCTCCAAACTCAAAAGTAGTAGTTGTAGGATCAGGTGAAAATGGAGGTCTTCCTTTAATTCTTGGCAATCAATAAAAGAAAATTACAACAAACATAAAACCAGCTTACTAAAGCTGGTTTTTTTTTATATTAGAATTTTAAAAATTTATATTATGAGAAAATACATTTATGTAATAATTGCTTTAGTATCATTTTCTATAAGTGCTCAAGAAAAGGGATACTGGATATGTTGGAATTTCACAGTGGATTCACAAAATGAAGCTGAGGAACTTGTTTCAGCTTTAGATGATTTAATGGAATCTGAGGCAATGAGTCAATTTCCTTTAGTTATAACCTTGGGAGAAATTATGTTTAGAAACTCAAATGCACCTACTACACATCAATTATGTTTTATTGGTTCTAATGCAGATTCATTTGCTATGTGGGGTAGTGGGCCACCAACAACAGCTGAAGGTAAGCTTGTAAACAAAATATTTCAAGATTATGCTGTAATAGAAAGCACAAATATGGGTAGTCCTCTAATTTTTGATCCAACAAAACTTGGCTATGAATATGCATCTGTTTGGTCTATTGATGTTTCAAATATTCCAGCATATGCTAAAAGTGTACAAGAATTTATTTCTGAAACTAAAGATTCTTTTGATGGAGTTTTTGAGTTGCATGAATCAATTTCAGGTGGTGAGGATTATGTTTCTCACTATTTTGTAGCTAGGTCAAACAATCTCACCGATTGGTTAAAAGGTAGAGAGGCTGTTTTTAACAGTGGAGCTGCTTTAAAGTTTATTAATAGCAGCCAAAAAAGTGCTACCACTATTAATAATTTTGCTGCAAGATTATTAAGGATATATAATTAAAAATTAATAAACCCTGTTTTTCGGCAGGGTTTTTTTATTTTTAGACGTGCCAAGAATTGAGTATTTATTTATTTTATTTTCTTTTTTTACATTTTCACAATGTTTAGATGAAAGCAATAAAGAAGGATACTTCGACACTAATTCAGTTTCTGGAATTTGGTGGACAAGTATCGATTCATCTTTTTCAATAGACAAGACTGATCCATTCTATGGAACAGGATCACTAAAGGTTGAAAAAACAGCAGATACTGATGTAAGAATGTTTACTACTGCAAATTGTTTTTTTGAAATTGAAAACAATCAATCATGGAATGTTTCACTTTATATTAAAGGTGACGTAGGTAGTAAGATTGATTTTTCATTGTTAGATGGATATAATAGTAATTCAGCTATTGGAACAATGGAACATACTATTCAGTATAAAGGTTGGCATTATGTAAGATTAAATTTGACATCTACTGGATCAACTGATCAGGGAAAATTAAGATTAGAATTTAAAGATGAAGGTATCTACTTTCTAGATAATATTATTTTAAATAAAGGGTCATTCAATAAGTGGTATGTTGATGATGATGGTTCAGATGATAATGATGGAACTATTGAAAGCCCGTTTAAAACACTAAAAAAAGCACTATCAAATAACGATTGTATTCCAGGTGATATAATTTATGTCAAGGATGGGATATATTCTAATGACAATTTCGGGTCAGGTAATAAATCAAATTCAGCTGTTTTAAATATTAATTCTTCTTACAATGGAACAGTAAATCTTCCTGTTATTATTAGAAATTACCCTGGGGAAAAACCAAAAATAAATTTTGATGGATCAGGCGGTTTTATTATTGGAACCGCTAATAATCCAGTTAATCATGTAGAAATTGCAGGATTTGAAATTCAGGGTCCAAATCAAAATATAAGTTACGAAGAAGCTAAATCGTGGAGAGATTCATATGTTGCTAATAACACACAATCATTAAAACATTATTATCATGGAAGGGGCATTGCTATTTGGGGAGGAACATATATAAATATTCATAATAATAAAGTTTATGATTGTCCAAACTCAGGAATAAGGGCAAATAACAGTGATTATATTAGGGTTGCATTTAATGAAGTTTTCAATAACACCTGGTGGTCATTTAATGCAGAAAGTGCAATTGTCTTCGCACAATCTAAATCAATTGATAATGACTTAAAAATTAAGATGAGAATTGAAAATAATTTGGTTTATAATAATATGAACAGATTACCATTTTATTTAAAAAGTAAGCCATGTACAGGATCATATAGATACGGTTGCGCTGACCAAGATTTTATTATTGATGGTTCTGGAAGTTATATTACTAGAAATAATAATGATGGAATTGAGCCCAGGGAAGATGATGAAAATCCTAATGGACAGTATGTAGGCAGATTCTATTTTTCTAATAATATTAATTATGGGAATGGGATTAATGGACTTGTAGTTCATAAAACAGATAATGCAGTAGTCACTAACAACTTGGCTTATGTAAATGGAGCAGTTCCTACAGATGCTGAATTAAATGATATTGCCAACGATGCTAATGCTCCAGCCTGGAAAAAAGCTTTAAATAGTGGGAGGCAAGATACCTCTGGAATTGTTGTCCACACTTCAGCAAATGTCAAATTGCACAACAATATTACATGGGCAAAGTTTTCAGATGAATGGGCATTTCAAACGTTCGGTGCGATTAGTAATCTTGAAAAAAGAAGAAATTTAATTGGAAACGGAAAAGGAAAGTTTGCAGCTGAAAATAATAATGGAACAATTGCTTATTATGAAGAGGATCCAAAATTTATTGATCCAGACAACTTTAACTTTAAACTTAAAAATGATAGTCCTGCAATCAATAAAGGTGAAAATAATTCATATAATCCAACATTTGATTACGATTATATAAAAAGAAATGATAATAATATTGATATTGGACCTTACGAGTATGTAAATAATATGGGTAATGATTCAGATGGTGATGGAATAATAGATTCAATTGATAATTGTCCAAATAAAGCAAATTCAGACCAAAAAGATTACAATAATGATGGAATTGGTGATGCTTGCGATGAAACAGATAATGATGGGGATGGTATTGTTTTTTTTAATGATAATTCACCCTTCCACTATAATCCCGGCCAAGAGGATGTTAACAATAATGGAGTTGGTGACTGGTCAGATAAATATACAATCTTAACCTCAATTTCTGAAAATTTTAAGTCTGACACGGTTAGTTTTACTAATAATATTTTATCATCATTGAGAAAAATTTATAACATTGAAAGAATTATTGATAAAATAGGTGTTAGAAATATTAATGACACAGATGATCACATTATTGTAGATAAATCAACTATAAAATTCTATGTTAATAAAGATATTAGTCTTGATTTCTATTCAAAGCACATTTATGATTATAAAATTGGTGTTCATAATAAAGAACCCACAGGATCAGAAATCAATGTTGATTCATTAGATTTGAGGATTTATGTAGACATGTATAAAAAGGAAAAAGACGTTGAAACTCAGAAAAATATAATATCAAATAATTTAAAAGAGTATAAGCTTATTAATCCCTATCAAGTTGATCCCACTGATCAATCCTTTTTTGACAAGTACGGTAACATACCTACTAAGTGGGGAGGGCCTGATTTTGAGACTAATGCATATTTTCAAGATTTGAATAACGATGGATTCAAAGATCTAATTATAGGTGATTATAGAGTTGATCAATTTGGTAGATTTTTTGATATAAATCATCTTTCAGAACCTGTATATTTAACTCATGATGGCAGTTTTAACTTTAAATCAAGATATAATAAGGAATTAAATGGAAACATTAATAAATCAGTAATTCACTCACCCCAAATCAGTGTTAGTGCTGATTTAAATAATGACGATGTAAAAGAAATTATAAACTTTGGAGAAGAATACCATATAAATTATCCTCCTCACCATCCTCACATAAACTATATTCATGAATGGTTAAAAACTAAAGATCTTCAATATGGAACTGATTACAATGAACATGGAAAAAAAACAAGATATTATTCAATCAGTGATCGTGGTGAGTTAGTAGATCAAGTATCAAAAATTGATATATCAAAAACTGATTCATTTAATCCCAATTATTTAAGAAATATGTATGCATCTACTGCTGGAGATATTGACAGTGATGGTGATATTGATTTGATTTCATCAGGAGTTTATTGGAATGATCCAAAAGGAGGTTCATATGATATTATGAAAAACGACGGAGAAGGTAATTTTATACTAGAATCTCAACAGTTTAATAAACTATTTTGGTCATCAGAAGGTCATATGATTGTTATGGATTTAAATGAAGATGATAATAATGATGTTGTTTTTGGTGGTAAATTTGAAGAGACAAAGGATCAGTATTCAATTTTTGCATTTTTTGAAGGAAAAGGAACAACAGTCGATTTTCAAAACCCAATAGTTTTAGAACAAATGCATCCTAGTCTTGGATTAAGAAGTATTTTCTATGAAGATATTAATGGCGACAACGTCAAAGAATTAATTGCATATTTTACAGTCGGTTTTGGTTTGAACGGCTTTGGTCTAAAAGATGATGATATCCCTAACATTGTAAAGATATATGAATTAGTTTCTCCAAGCGATGGTTATTTAAAAGATATTTCTGACCAATATTTTATTGAAAATCAAAACATGATGAATTTCTATACACAGACAAGTTTTATGCAATATTTTGATTTGGATGGGGATGGTTTTAAAGATCTTGTCCCTAAATTTTACCTAGAAGATCCTCAACTTGGTTGGGATTATCCAAATAATGCATTTAAGGGAAATTGGAATGATTCTAAAGGTTTTCAATATTTCAAATTTAATAAACAAACAAAAAAATTTGAAATAATTGATTTAGGTCAATTTAACGAATTACATCATTATAATAATTTTGATTTTGTAGATCTAAATAATGATAAATCATTAGAATGGATTATACATAATACGCA
>CACCIQ010000003.1 GCA_902546095.1 uncultured Bacteroidota bacterium | reverse complement strand
CGCTTTTTTATTTGGGGGCTCAAGATGAAGGACCTTATTTAATAAGACTTCATGTAGTTGAAGTTGAAGGTAATATTGGTGCTTTTATACAAGCAAACAGAGAATATTACAAACCTTTAGCTGCAAAAGCAGTTGAGGATGGTAAATGGGCAGGCTGGTCGATGAGTAGGTCAGTTACATACCCAAGTAGATTTATTTTTTTCCATCATTTTTCAAGTCCAGAACAGTATGCTGCACCAAAGAGTATATGGGGAGCTAATGAAGCAAAAGAATTGGGTTTAGAGCAACCTGATGGAAGCAAATGGGAAATGACAACTTTAAGAAACTTAGATCTATGGCAAGTTAATGCAGCTGTTTTTGACGACGAACCATCAAAATATTTTGTTATGAATAAATTTAAATTCTCGTATACTGATAGAAAAAAGTTTATTGATAATAATAAGGCTTGGGGTGAATATGTAGTAAAGCCTCAGCTTGACAGTGTGGAAGGATTCAACTGGGTTTGCGCAACCTTAGTTACAGCTGGGAATTATGTTGATCAAGAATCACAAATTGTAAATGGTATTTCTTTTGATGGCTTTGCATCAATTGAAGATATTTTACATAGAAGATCATATAAAGAAACTAATGAGCCTAATCCTCATTTTCAAAAATTTCAAAAATATGTTTCTGAAAATGATTTAACAGATTTTTCTTCAGCGGTATCAAGTTCAATTTATCAAGACTTAGCATCAACATTTAATTAATAAATAAAAACTACTTGAAAAAGTTTTTTAAAAGCCCTTGTAATAAAGGGCTTTTTTATTCTATATAAAGTAAATTGTGAGAAATAGAGTTGTTGCAGATTTTTACTATGTATAAGTTCGAATTATTTCTATCATCTATTTGATCGTAAAGCTTCTGTTTTATTAATCCATTTACAAAACCTGGAATTGTATTACTGTGACCTACGACTAAAACTTTATCATTATTGTTATCCAATAGAAATTTGTCATAGTTAATTTTTGAAGGGCTGTAGATTAATATTTCCTTTTTAATTTTTTTTGATATTGGCATAACAGTTTCTAAAGTCCTATAATAGTTTGTTGAATATATTTTATCAAATTCGAGATTTTTAAATACTTCAACCCATTTTAATGCCCTTAAATTGCCTTTTTCGTTAAGATTTGGGTTTTTATTGTTTGGATCTGTTCTGTCTTTTTCAGCATGTCGAATTAAAAAAAATTCTGAGCATTCCTGTGATGATAGCTCAAGAGTAAAAAATAGAAAAAGGATAAACAATTTTTTCATTCAAATCCTATTTCCCAATCACCATATATTAAATTTGGAAGTAGTATGAACTTTTCCCCAAAATTGTCTTTTAAAGAAACCGAAACCTCCCATCTTTCTTTATTAGTTTTGCCAAAAAAAGCAGAATCAAAATCACCCAAGTTATCTCCAATTAACATGATAACTTCATAATCCTTAATCGAAGACCTTCTTTTTAATTTATCTCTTGTTTCATCACGTAACAACATTACAGTAGACTCATCAAATGGGAAACCCAACTTAACTAGATTTGATTTTGTTGCTTCATAGTTTTCAACCCTTCTATTTGAAAGATAGATGATTTCAATCCCAACTGATTTAGCATAATTAAAAAAGTCTAATGAACCAGGTATTGCAGTTGCTATTTCTTTATTAACCCAATCTGACCAGTTTTCTTGATTATAGGATTTATTCTCATTGATAAGCATTTCATTATAAGGAGTGTTATCAAAAATTGTTTCATCAAGATCTGCAATTATAGCAAGTGGTTTTTCATATTCCTTAGATAATTCCAGCTCTATTTTTTTTTTAGCAATATTGTACGCTTGTAGGCAAAGAGCTTTATACTCTGCTGAGTTTTTATGCCAATACATGGAATGATCTTTAACTGACCTTTCATTGTTAAATGAACATCCAATTAAAAGATTTATAATAAGAAATTGTAAAAATCTCATTCTTATAAAGTAATGAAATTAATATTTAAGAAAAAAACTATTATTCTGATTTAACTATATTTAATTATTGAAAAAACTAATCATAAACAACTCTTTTGTATTTGGGCTTATTTTTCTCGTCGTAGGGCTGTTAGTGTACCAGGAATTTAAGTCCTTTATATTTGGTTTATTGTTCCTTATAATTGCATTAATCCTTTTTGTGGTTTCATTTTTGTATGATAATAAATAAAAAATATGGAATCAATTTTAAAATTAATATCTATTACGTTTTTAACGTTTTTTATTTTTACAACATATATGTTTTCACAGAGTTATGAAACCCATAAATATGAAACTCTATTTTCTGATGATGAATTTGAGATAAGACTTTATGAGCCAGTTTTAAAAGCTAAAACCTATTCATCCAAAGGTTCAAATAATAACTTTGGAAAATTATTTAGATATATTTCTGGTTACAACGAGAAAAATGAAAAGATTTCAATGACTACTCCAGTTTACATGAGAAATGAGGACAAAGGTTCGATGATGGAGTTTGTTTTACCTTCAAAATATGATTTGAAAAATGTTTCTATGCCTCTTTCAAGTAATGTTGAAATATATTTAGATGATGGTGGTCATTATGCATCAGTACAATATGGTGGCTATTCGAATAACAATAAAAAACTAAAGTACACAAACGCATTAATAAAAAAACTTGAAGAGCATAATGTTGAGGCAACTGGAGAAATTCTATTTCTTTCATATGACAGTCCATATAAATTTTATGGGAGAAGAAATGAAGTTATTGTAGCGGTTAAGTATTAGGATCATGATTAGATTATTTTCAATATTTCTTTTCATACTTTTTTTTTCTTGTAATGATAGCTCCAAAAAATACGAGTATATAATGAAGGATAAAGCTTTTGTCAATGGATTTAACCATACAGAAAATTCCAACATAGTTCAACTATCAAACGGATTTACTTATTACAAATTAGGGAATAAAGAAACTAATGCCATTCCAGTTGTATTGGTTCATGGATTTTCTGTTCCATCCTACATTTGGGATCCAACATTTGAATTACTTTCAGACAAGGGATACTTTGTAATTTCTTTAGACTTATATGGCCGTGGGTTCTCTGAAAATGTAGATCAAATCTATACTGATGAGTTATTTGCTAATCAAGTTATTGAATTGCTTCAAAAATTAAATATAGATTCAGCAAAGTTTCTTGGACTTTCAAATGGTGGTAGAGTAATTTCTAAAATTGCTGATATTAATCCATCAATTGTTGAAGAGTTAATTTATGTAGCTTCATCAGGATTTAAGTATGTTGAGGAATTAAATGATAAATCTGTCTCTGAAATCGAAGTTTCTAATTTTATAAAAAATAATTATCCAACAATTTCTGAAGGACAATTATTAGATTTCAAATATCCTGAAAAACATTCCGGGTGGGATATTAAATATGAAGAATTGCTTAAATACAAAGGATTTGCAAAGGCTTTAATATCAACAAGAAAAAATCATTACACTATGGATAGTATTCATATTAAAATTCAAAACAGCGATATTCCTGTTTCTACAATTTGGGGTGATAGTGATCAAGTTGTTTTATACAAGGATTTTGAAAAAAGAATAGATTCAATATTACCAAAAAGAAAAGAGTTTTTTATTTTAGATTCAGGACATCTTCCTCACATGGAAAATCCAAATGAGTTTAATAAAATATTATTATCAATTTTAAATTAATAGTTTGAAGAAAATAATTATAATTTTTTTAATTTCCTTGTTTCCAATATTTAATTTTTCTCAGGAAAAAGAGCTTTTTGATTTAATTATTGCTGATGAAAATGCCACCCCAGAATTGCTTCCTGACCGGATGATATTCACTCAAAGAATTTTTTGGGGTGAAAATGGAATTTTAAGAAAAACAGGAATTGCACCACTTAATTTAAAGAACAGAGAAAAAGAATTAAAGTTGAGAAGATCTTTTTTAAAAACTCATCAAATTCTTGGATATGCAACGCTAGGTACAATGGTTGCACAAGGAATTATTGGTGGCAAATTATATAATGGTGATTATAGCTTATATAATACTCATAAAACAATGGGAAAAATCGTTAATGCAGGGTATTTTACTGGCGCAGCATTATCTCTCTTTTCACCGCCACCATTAACAAACAAAAAGACAAAAGGATTCAGCTCAATTAAGGCTCACAAGTTTTTAGCTAACATTCATTTTACAGCTATGATTCTTACAAATGTAGTCGCGGATGATAATAAAAAAGCACACAAAGCTGCAGCATACACAGCATTTGCAAGTTATGCAACTGCTGTAATTGTATTTAAGTTTTAATTATGAAAAGATATTTTATTTTATTACTCGTTTTCAATTTTTCATTCTCACAAAACACATTTATGATTAATAATGAAAAATCAACTATTAGTTATAATGCTAAGCATGTATTGCATGCATGGGATGGAGTTAATGATAATATTAGTGGTGTTATTATTTATGACAGTGTGATTTCAAAAATTGCAATTGCAGCAAAAGTTGTTGATTTTGATAGCGGAAATTCAGGCAGAGACTCACATTCTTTAGAAGTTTTAGAGGCATTAAAATTTCCAAATATTAAATTCTACTCAGATGATATTAGTACTCAAGGAAATGCCATAACTTTTAATGGAGATATTGAGTTTCACGGACAAAAAAAGCCCATAAAGGTATTGGGAACTGTTGATGACAATGAGAACTTAATAAATGTTACTGGAAAATTTCAAATTATACCAAGTGAATTTTCCATCAAGTTACCTTCATTTATGTTGATTGAAATGGAAGACTATTTAAATATTTCTTTCGATATTCAGTTTGATAAATAGTCTGATATTTCTTCAGATTGAAAATACTTGATCTTTAATTCATCATCATCTACAATTAAGTATGCACTTTCAAGCCATATCGGATTTGTAGTTACTTCCTCACCATTTATTGATGTCACAAAAGTTCCATTGTTTTTATAACTGACATGTGCTGATTCATCATCAATTGAGATTGTCCAGTTGGAAAGATCCCAATTTCTTGAAACCGGGATATTGTCACCTTGAGAAGACTCTATTAAAGACCAAAACTCAGCCAATGTATATGGCCCTCCTAGTTCAACTAATTGGAAATCCTCAGTTATATAATCATAGGTATCCAATTCACTACCAATTTCAATTGATGAGAAAAAATTAGTTATAGCTTCTTTTACTTGAGCTTTTGTAATTTCATCATCATCATAATCTTCTTCAATAGAATCAATAACAAAAATTCCAATGAGAACTACGATTAATAGATAAAACCCAAATTTATAATTTAAGATATTTTTCATTTTTTAAGTATAAAGTTAAAATGTAATACAGCAATTAAAGAACCTATAATAGGAGCAACTATATAATACCAAGTAAAATATTGTGAAACACCATACCCAGAAATTAAATCAATTATTGAAGGCCCAATTGAAACAGCTGGATTAAACACACCACCTGAAAGACTACCAACTGAATATGCTCCTGCCATTACTGTTAAACCGATAGCAAGTCCGTAAAAGGAATTTTCTTTCAATTTTGGGTGACAAGCTACGTTTAAAATAACTAGAACTAAAAGATAAGTAAATAATACTTCAGCTAGTAAGATTTGATAAACGGACTCTTCTAAATTTGGTTGTATTACCATATTTGATGAAAGTGCAAAGACTAAATATGCAGCAAAAGTCGCTCCCAATATCTGAGCAAATATATATTTAAAAAAGTCAATACCCCCGATTTCTTTTTTAATAAACATTGCAAGAGATACAACCGGATTATAATGAGCCCCAGAAATATGAGCACCCATATAAACTAGAACTGTCAGGCCAAAACCAATAGCTAAAGGGTTTTGCGTCAAACCTATTATTAAAACAAGAAACAATGTTCCAATAAATTCTGTTAAATACTTTTTCATTTAATTTAAAGTTATTAAAAAGTAGTATTTATTGAAAAGGAAAGGCCTTTAAATTCAGGAATATATCGACAAATTCCTCCATAACAAAGTAAGCCTCCTCGTTGTTTACCATATGAAATTGAAAATCTAGAAGCATTTTTATTGTATGAGGCACCTATTGAATAAAAAGTCGGCTTGTCGTCATCAAAATTTTGATAATTTACAATCGAATTGTAGTACGCTGAAAGGTTATAGTTAAAATTATATTCAAGCCCATATCCATACCAATTTTTTTTATCGTCTTTTGTACTAAGATGTTGAATTTCTAATCTTATCGATTTTTTATTATTTAATTTTAGTGTGTTGTCAATCACAAGAATTTGAGATTTAATCTCTCCACTTTTTTCTTCAACAAACCTTTTATTGTAGTATTTATTTATAAAAAGAAAAATATTATCAAATTTGTTAGACCACTTTTTTCTAATTTCTATACTTTGCTCAGAAAAATATTTTTCACCAAAACCAATAAAATCTGTGTCATAATCAGACGGATAATAAGCGTATTGACCTTTTAAATTATACCAAGAGCTAATATTAAGAGACACCTTAGAGCCATATTTTCCTCCTAAGTTTGAGCCTTTTTTGAGATCATAATATAAATCAAATTGATACCCAATTTCACCTGATTTCATTAGTTCTGGATCTGGAAATGAGACATTAGGTTGAGATTCATAAACATTTATGTTAGCCAATTGATAGTCGTGTTGTTTTGTTAGAGCAGGTAAATAGTTAACATTCGATTCGTTGTAAATTTCACCCTGCTCAAATCGATCACTGAAAAGAGGCATGTTTTCTAATCTTCTAAATGTCATATCCAGACCAAATCCTGTTTCTGTAATCCCAAGGTTAAGAGAATGAGCACTTCCTTTTTTAACAAACTCATTTGAAATTGATCCAAATTGAATGATACCATCTTCGGACTTAATTACTTGCTCATATTCTAAATAAAATTTATCAGAAAAATAATCTAGTCTGGCTGAAAAAAGATTAGTCAAATCATTAAAGTCATATGAAACATAATGTGGCATCTCGAACCTTCCAACGTAACTGAGTCCAAAAATTAAATTTTGATACTTAGTATCACTGTTAAATAATGTAATGTTACTGTCAAGTCCTACAATTTTTCCGCTACTAATTCCAACACCCTTTTTCTGCCAACCGCCTAAAAGTTTTAAATTAAAATTTTCAGCATCAAATGATGTTTTAAATCCCCATATTGAATTATTGATTCCTAACTGTCTATCCTCCCAGGTTCTTAAAACCAGCCCACTACCAAATTGATCATAAATAGAACCTATACTCATGTTAAAATTATTTTTAGAATAGTTAACACTAAGAGTTGACAAATGGGTGTTTTCGAAACTATCAGAATAACTTTGTAATCGTTTTGGCAAATATGACTCAACTTGAACTTCTATGTTCCAATTTGAGTTAAAAAGATATTTAATATTTAAATAATTATTTGATCCAAGTTTATTTTCATAATTTTCTTCTTCATTTTCTTGATAATAAACAGCATTAGATTCAAATGAACCATAAATTTTACTGGATTGAGAATAATTGAAACTTAAAAAAAACAGGGTAATTAAAACTGTTGTAACCGATTTTAGCATTACTTTTTGTGATTAGAAATAACATCAAATAAATCCTCTTCCTCTCCGGGTGTATATCCAATCCTTCTATGTATTATTTCAGACTTGTAGGTCACAATCGTATGTGGAATTCCTACTACACCCATTGCTCGTTTAAAATCTTGATTTGTATCTGAAATTACATCAAAAACCCAATCTTTTCCATTAATTAAAGGTTTAACTCTTTTTTTACTCCTTGAGTCATCAGTGGAAATTGCTAAAACTGTAATATCTTCTTTTTCACTCCACACTGAGATAACTTCATTAATTGCATCCAATTCATTGATACATGGAATACACCATGTGGCCCAAAAAGATATAATTGTAAATCCATTTTGATTAATTGCCTCTACAGATCTAATGGATTCACCATTAAGTGTTTTCAAGCCTAGATCTGGAATAAATTTTTGAGAGCTAGAGCTATATGCAATCAGAGATAGTATACAAGAAATAATAATTTTTTTTAACATTTGGTTTACAAATTTAATAGCAATTTGTTAATTTCGAAGGTCCATGAGGTTTTTATTTTCTAAAATATTGATACTTTTTCTGCTTTTCGGGTGTGGCGGTTCTGAGGATGATCAATCACAAGTTGTAGATAGTGAACCAGTTATTTATAGTCTCAATTTATACGTTTCATCTGAGGAGATTATTGTTGGACAACAGATTTTATTTAGTGTATTTGACAATACTGGTAAGAACAGAACTACTGAAGCTAAATTTTACATAAATGACAGCGAAATTGATGGAAGTTCTTACACTTTTAATGATATTGGAACATTCGATATTTATGCTAAGTTTCAGAACATAAAAAGTGATACTGAACAGGTTACAGTTAATCAGGTTCCTATAGAGTATAAACAATATGTATTAGTTGAAGATTACACTGGAACTTGGTGTGGATATTGCACAAGAGTTTCTTTTGCCATCCAAGAGTTAAAAAAACAAACTGAAGATGCTGTCGTCATAGCCATCCATCAGGGTGATCCAATGCAATTTCCGTTAGAAGCTACTCTTAGGAGTCAATTTGGAGTTACTGGATTTCCTACAGCTTTTGTTGATAGAAAAGCTAGATGGGCACCCCCAGAGCCAAGTAGTTTAGATCAAGTTTTAAGTAAGCTTACTAATAAAGCTTATGCTGCCTTGGCAATGGAATCCTCCCTAGATGGTGATATGCTTACAATAAAGGTAAAGCTTAAGATGGGATATAATTATAAGGCTCTTAAATTAGGATTGTATATTGTGGAGGATGAGTTGATTTATGATCAGAGAAATTGGACTTCATATTATCAAGGCGATCCAATTAAAAACTTTGAGCATAATGATGTCTTAAGAAAAAATATAACAGGATTACTAGGTGATGAAATACCTTCAGAACATTTAGGTCATGATAAGGAATATGAAAAAGAATTTCAATATGTAATTCCTAGCGAATTCAATAAAGATAACATTAGGATGATTGCCTTTGTAACTGAAGCTAGCAAGAAAGAAACTATTAATGTTAGATCCTCTAAAATTGGTGAAAACCAATCTTTCGAAAAATAATTAGATGAAAAAAATCATTGACTTACATGGTTTGACCCATGAGGAGTCTCTCATTAAAGTTGAAGAATATCTTCTATTAAATTCGTTTAATAATGATCTTGATTTAGAATTAATTACAGGACAATCACCAAAATTGCAGGAGAAAATAATACAACAAATTTTAAATAAACATGACTTTAATTATTATATTCCAAAGTATAACACAGGCGTGATGTTCATAACAGATACCAGAATAAATTAAAATATTAATTATGAAAAAATTTATATCTCTCTCTTTTTTATTAATAATAACCTTTTTAAATGCTCAAAATTCTGACGGTGTAATTAAAAATATCATCGATGAGGTTAAGAATAATTCTCATGTGGAAAAGTTATCACATGAATTATTCGATGTGGTTGGCCCCAGGTTAGTAGGAACTCCGCAAATGAAAAATGCTCATGACTGGGCAGTTGAAAAATATAAAAGTTGGGGGATAAACTCATACTTACACCAATGGGGAATTTGGAGAGGATGGGAAAGGGGGATCACTCATATTGATATGTTAAAACCAAGAGTAAGAACTCTAAATGGTCGACAATTAGCATGGAGTCCTTCTACATCCAAAAGAGGTATAACAGCTGAGGTAACTAAAGTCCCTGAAATCGATAATAAAGAAGATTTTGATAGTTGGTTAAAAACAGTCAAAGGTAAATTTATTTTAGTTAGTCAAAACCAAATAACAGGAAGGCCAGATTCACAATGGGAGGAATATGCTACCCCTGAATCTTTTGAAAAAATGAAAGAACAAAGGGATAAGATTAGTGAGAATTGGTACTCAAATATTAGAAAAACTGGATATGGATACAGAGATATAAGCAAAGCATTTGAAGATGCTGGCGCTGTAGGATTAATCTCAAGTTACTGGTCCAGAGCTTTTGGTGCAAATAAAGTATTTAGTGCAAGAACCGATAAGATACCTAATGTCGATGTGAATTTAGAAGACTATACCATGTTGTACAGAATGGTAGAAAATGGAACTACTCCTACTGTTAAAATTATTTCAACATCAAGAGAGTTAGGGGATGTGCCAACATTTAATACACTTGCTGAAATTAAAGGTGTTGAAAAGCCAAATGAGTATGTAATTTTATCTGCTCATTTTGACTCTTGGGACGGATCACAAGGAACAACTGACAATGGGACAGGTACAATTGTCATGATGGAAGCGATGAGGATATTAAAGAAATTTTACCCAAACCCAAAGAGAACTATAATGGTTGGTCATTGGGGAAGTGAAGAACAAGGCTTAAATGGTTCAAGAGCTTTTGTTGAAGATTATCCAAATATTGTTGAAAATATTCAAGCAGTGTTTAATCAAGATAATGGAACAGGTAGGGTTGTGAGCATAAGTGGACAAGGATTTCTTAACTCATACGATTATCTCTCGGATTGGTTATCATCCGTCCCTCAAGATGTTACTAAACATATTGAAACTGATTTCCCAGGAATGCCCGGATCTGGTGGAACTGATCATGCCAGTTTTGTTGCCGCAGGTGTTCCCGCTTTTAACTTAAGTGCTTTAGATTGGGAATACTGGAATTATACATGGCACACCAATCTTGATAGTTACGATAAAATAGTTTTCGATGATTTAAAAAATAATGTTATTCTGACTGCAATTCTTGCTTATAAGGCAAGTGAAGATCCAGATCAGGCTTCAAGAGAAAAAAGAGTTTTACCTGAAAGTAGTGTAAATCCGAGGACAGGTAGAATGATGAGAGCTAGGGGATGGCCATCTGTAAGAAAGCCTAACAGAGACGGGACATCATCTAAGTAAGTTTAGAGTATAGCAAGAAGTCTCAAGAGGAGGTAGCCACCAACAACAGACCAGATTATCCATCTGTTTTTTACGTACCAATCTTCCCAATTCATAGATTAATTTTTTTCTCTAATTTATGAATAATCTTCTTATGATGTATAAAATGAGATAGCAGAAAGTTTAAAGTCATATTCATGTCAATTCTTCCGGCCAATGGATGCCTTAAAATACCTTTTTTAAGAATTTCTTCATCCAAATTATTAATTAGTATTTCAAACGAACCCCTTGATTTTAACCATTTATTTTTAAGCTCCTGTAGATCAACATTCTCAGGAATTGGATCAACAACTATTTTCGGTGCTTTAAATTTTAACCCTAGAAAAAAAATAAGTTTTAATAATTTCAATCTAAGCTTTGCAATCTTACTAACATTTATAAGAGTATCAGGATAAGAGGTTTTTTTTCTAATATATTTTTCTGTGGTAATTTCTGTTAGCCATAAATGATACATGTTTTCACCTATAGACCATTTTTTTGAATTTGGCTTAAAATTAATTTCTTGGTTTGAGTACTTACTTAGTCTTTTAAAAGTTAAGCTTAATTCTTTATTTAAATTTTCAATTTTTTCAGTCATAAGCTATTAGCAATCTTTTTAAGTTCTTCTTCAATAATTTTATGACTTCCTTCATATTCAATCAAATCATATTTTAGCCCATATGATTTAACAACTCCAACAAATTCTTGTTTTTTTTCTTCATTAATGTATTCATCATTTTTTCCAATAACAATCTTAAGATTCATAGAATTCCACCTAGATTTATTCTCCATTACTAATGAGTCTTTTGGAATATCAGAGCCCCATAAAATCAAGGAATTAGTATTTAATTTATTAGACATTAGCCATCTAACAAGTGTGGGTCCTCCTTGAGAAAAACCTAATGTATTTAATTTAAAGTTATCGTGCCCGATTTCTTTTTTTATAATTGAAAAAAGTTTATCTAAAAATAAAATGTTATCACTAATCTCTTGTTCTCTATCTAACTTTGTCATCCAGCTAGCACCAACTCGTGTATAATTATTTGCTAAGTAAAACCTATTAGTTGCTTCAGGTGCAATTACTAAAGTTGTTTCATTTATAATGCAGTCAAATTTCTTTACAAAATATTCACTTAGCATTCCATAGCCATGTAAAACAATCCATACATTATTAATTTTTTTAGAGCATTTTCCAATTTGTGAATATTTTCCGGTTTTTGAAATAGAAATTTGTTTTTTCATATAAAAGCATAAAATTATAATTAATTTTGTCTAACTATTATGAAAATTCAAGAAATCGAAAAGGCCCAAGAAAAATGGGGAAAGGGAATTGTTAAAATAGGAGAATTAAAAGATTCTTTAAAAGAGTGTAGAATGTTCACTATTGATTTCATTAATAAAATGTATGATTATGAAAATGGTATAGTTCAGTTTAAGCCAACTAAAGCATCGGATTCTCAGTTTAGAGGAGATGTAAAGGCAGCTTTATCTTATTTTATAGGCTCTGATTCTGATTTTAGCGAGGATAAAGGATTTGCTCTAAACCCATGGGTAAAAGTAGATTTTGAAAATAATTCTATCAATATTATCAATGACATTGCAATTGCAATGGGCAATTATTTTTTTACAGACAATGATGGTGTAAAAACAAAAGTTGAGTATAGTTTTGTGTACAAGAGAAATGATATTGGAGATTTAAAAATTATTTTGCACCATTCTTCTCTGCCTTATTCAAAATAATATTAAAATTGCCATTTAAATAGAAAATTAGGATCAGGAAAGTACTCTTCAACTTTAGTGAGAAGTTCCTCCGAAATATATCCCCATTCTGAATATCCCTCATTCATGGCTTTTTGGGTTATTATTTGTAAATGTAGATGACAAAACCATCCACCGCTGTCACTTTCTTTTCCAATTCTACCTAGTTCTTGTCCTGCTAATATTTTTTGTCCTAGTTGTACTTTATGGGGTGTTTTAAGATGCCCATATAATGAATAAAATATCAGATCCTTAATTTTATGTTTAAGCACTAAATAACCACCATAATTCCCTTTTTGAGTTTCCTTGCCGAGTTTATGGACATAACCATCCAAAGGACAACATACTAATGAATTGTAGGGAACTATAATATCCAAACCAAGATGATAGATTCTCTTTTGATTAATTATATTAATAGATCCTCTTAAGATATTTCTTCTTTCTTCTAAATATTTTCCAACCCCCCAACTCATACCTGAATTTTTTAATTCATTGAAAATATCATCATTAAATTCCTTAAAATCATTTAAATTATATTCAAGAGTTTTAGGATTTTTTGATGAAAAATCAAAAACATATGGCTTACCCTTTAATAAGTCACCAAAAAGAGGATAGATATCAATGTTTTCACTTTTATAATTGAAATTCATTGCTAGAATTTTAAAAAATTTTAAAATAAAAAAGCCCATATTTATATGAGCTTTTTTAAAATTAAATTATGAGTTTATACTATTCTGTGTACAATCCTCTTTTGGCAGATCCCCACCAAGAAAGTTTGCCATCTATAATATAGTACCACTCTTCATAAATCTCATCAGACGCTGTAGTAAAACGAGCACTAACCCATTCACCATCATCATTAAACTCCTCAGGATCGTCAGACTCAGAAACCTTTACAGCAAATGCAAAGTTCATAACCCAATCCCACTCTTTTCCTTCAGCAACCATTTCAGTATAATCACTTTCAATTGCTGCAACAAATTCTTCACCACCAGTAGAAACTCTACCATCATCGTGATATAGTTTAGCATCATCAGCAACTAATGATTTTAATGTTTCATAGTCTCTGCTTTTCCAAGCATTATCGATTTGTTTAACAACTTCGACTGAAGCATCACTTCCTAGCATTATGGTTTGTCCGCTTCTTTCAACAAACCCGTTGCTTTTTTCTTCACAGTCACAAGGCGTAGTTTCACACCCTACAAGTATAATTAAACCAAAAAGTAAATAAATATAATTTTTCATAATTATTCTTTAATAGTTTCACCTTTAGTTTGTGACCAACTTATTAATTGGTCTCCATCGATTTGATACCATTCAACAATAACTGATCCATCAGCTCCAGTAAATGAAGCATTAACCCACTGGCCTTTTTCATTCCAAGTGTCATTACCAGTTTCAGATGGATAAACTGCAAATGCATAATCTGTTGTCCATTCCCATGCAACCCCATTAGCAAGGTCTTCTTGGTAAGATTGTTCAACTTTTGCAACAAATTCTTCTCCATTTGTAGCAACAGTTCCATCATAGAATCTATAATTACCATCATCAGCAATATGAGCTTTCATTGTTTCGTAATCTCTTGCAGCCCATGCAGCATCAATTTTTTTAAACACATCAACTGTTGATTCAGAACCAATATTAATAGATTGTTCTGTACCTTCAATAAATCCATTTGAACCATTTTCACATTCACACGGAGCAGTTGTTTCGCATGATGTAAACAGGAATAATCCCATTAGTATATAAATTAAATTTTTCATAATAATTTCTTTAATTAAACCGCTAAATGTAATGATAATTAAATTTTGATGAAAATTTTTCTCTTATATAATTGATAAACTAACATGTAAATTATAAGAGTATAAAATATAGCCCAGTCAAGTGATACAAATTTTGGAGATAGTCCTAGTCCAATTCCAGTATCCATCCAAAATTTCTGAAAACCAACACCACCGATTATTGGGAATTGAAAGAGTCTCCAAACAATACCATGTAAGACATAAGCCACAATTGCATTTGATCCAAAAACTAACCCAAATTTAATATTTGAAGTATATTTTTTTTCATCAATAATCCACATAGATGCAGCTAGAATAATCATTGCCAAACCTGATGAGTATAACACATATGAGCTTGTCCATATATGCTTGTTAATTGGAAATGTATAATCCCAAAAATGTGATACAATTAGTACTATTGTTCCCCAAAAAAATAGTTTAATAATTTTTTCGGATGTTTTACTTAATTCAGATATTAATTTTCCGCAGAGCATTCCAGAAATACCTGTAGCAATTGCAGGTACAGTACTAAATAACCCTTCAGGATCCCAAGTCTCCTGATACATTCTTCCAGGAACAACGAAACTATCAATCCATGCAGCAAAATTTTCACCTGGCTCTAGCGTGCCAGCAGGATTGCCATTAAAAGGAATAAACATCATCAACACCCAGTATAAAATGAGCAAACCAATCCCAATATAAAGTTGAGATTTGAAATTTGAGTGAAGAAATAATAAGGAACATGCTAAATAAACTAGCGCTATTCTTTGTAATACACCAGCGACTCTTAGGTTTTCAAAGTCAAAATTTGGAAATAAGGAAAGAAAGATGCCTAAGCCAAAAATAATGAGAGTTCTTCTTAAAATTTTGATATAAATCGAAGATGTTGGATTTGATTTAAGTTTACTTAACGACAATGTTATTGAAACACCAACTATAAAAAGAAAGAAAGGAAAAACTAAATCAGTAGGTGTTGCCCCATGCCATTCAGCATGTAGTAAAGGAGCATATACATGCGACCAACTGCCAGGATCATTAACTATAATCATACCTGCAATTGTTATTCCTCTAAAAAAATCTAACGAGATTAATCTTTTCATTTACTAATTCCCAATTCCTAATAAATCATTAATATCCTCACTTTCATCTTCAATTTCAATTGGTTTTATTTTTGAACAGTCTATGATTATATCAAGTTCTTCAGGCTCTTCAAAATCTTCTTTTGATACATTTAGTGCCTCACTTTCATAACATTTTTTCATGAACAATCCCCAAATTGGGAGAGACATAGTAGCTCCTTGTCCAAATGCAATTTCTTCAAAGTGAATCGAACGATCTTCACCTCCAACCCACACTCCAGTAACTAAATTTGGAACCATGCCAATGAACCAACCGTCGCTTTGATTTTGTGTAGTGCCTGTTTTTCCAGCTATAGCATTAGTGAATTCATATGGATATCCTGTAACAACATTTTTGTACACATAATTTCTTTCTTCCTCTGGGATATTATGTCTTAATCTAGCACCTGATCCAAACTTTGTAACACCCTCTAACAATTTTAAAGTAACATATGATGATTCTTCGCTCAATACATCTTTGGTCTCTGGCTTATATTGATATATCAACGTACCGTTTTTGTCTTCTATTCTTGTTACCATTACTGGCTTTACATATATTCCTTTGTTGGCAAAGGCCCCGTATGCACCAACCATTTCATACACACTTAAATCCGGTGTTCCCAGTGCTATTGCTGGTACATTTGGAACATTTGAAGAAACACCTAAATTTCTTGCCAGATCTGCTACTGGTTTTGGACCTACTTTATCAATTAGTTGAGCACTTATAGTATTTTTAGAATTAGCTAATGCATTGCTTAATGTTCTAACACCGCCATATTTGTCACTAGAGTTTGTTGGGCACCATGGTTCTGGATTTCCGTATTTATATGGTTCTATACAATGAATCATATCTGGAAATGCATCACATGGTGATAATTTCAGTTGATCTATTGCAGTTGCATATAAAAATGGTTTAAATGTGGAGCCAATTTGCCTCTTACTTTGCATCACATGATCATACTGAAAGTTTCTGTAATTGATCCCTCCGACCCAAGCCATAACATGCCCATTTTTCGGATTCATTGACATCATACCAGCTTGAAGAAAATGTTTGTAGTATCTAATTGAATCTATTGGCTTCATAATTGTGTCAATATCACCTTCCCAAGAAAAAATAGTCATCTTCGTTGGTATTTCAAACGATGCCTCAATTTCTTCATTTGACTTTCCTGCCAGTCTCATTTTTCTCCATCTTTCAGACCTTTTCATGGTTCTATTCATAATTGCTTCTTCATCATCCTCCTCTAAATCTCTAAATGGTGCTGTCGAAAGGGTATCATTTTGTATAAAAAATTCTTTTTGCAAATTCTTCATGTGTTCACCTACAGCCTCTTCAGCATACTGTTGCATTTCTGCATTAACAGTTGTATAAATTTTTAGTCCATCAACATAAAGATTATATTTAGTGCCATCTTTCTTCAGATTTTCATCTGTCCATTTTTTCATAAATCCTCTTAAGTATGATCGAAAGTACGTGGCCAAACCTCTCCTATGAGATTGAGGATTAAAATTTAATTCTAATGGAAGACCTTTTAGTGAATCTTTTTCTTTGGTTGATATATACCCATTTTTCTCCATCTGATTAAAAACTAGGTTTCTTCTTTTAGTAGTAATTTCAGGTCTTCTAATTGGATCATATAAAGATGAATTTTGAAGCATTCCAACTAGCATAGCAGATTCTTCAATTTTTAGTTCATTGGGTTCTTTAGAAAAATATATGTTAGAAGCGGATTTAATGCCATCTCCATAGTACCCAAAATCATAAATATTTAAGTACATGGTAATAATTTCTTCTTTGGTGTACTGTTTTTCTAATTCAACTGCAATAACCCACTCTTTGATTTTTTGAACAATTGCTTGAAAAATATTTCTAGATCTAACGCCAACAAATAACTGCCTTGCTAATTGTTGGGAAATTGTACTTGCTCCTCCTCTAGTATTTAAAAAAACAATAGCTCTTATTGTAGCTTTTAAATCAATACCTGGGTGACTATAAAATCTTTCATCTTCAATTGCAATCAGCGCCTCAACTGTTTGTGGGTTAAGCTCATCATAATCAATAGGGGTTCTATTATCATTAAAATAATATTTACCTAAAACTTTATTGTCTGACGAGATTATTTCAGAAGCAAAATTTGTCTTAGGATTTTCAAGCTGCCTAAAATCAGGCATTTCACCCAGTTTACCAGTCGATGCTAAATAAAAAACACCATAAAGACAGGTAATAAAAACAGAGAAAATGAGCCAAAAAATGATGACTTGAAATCTATATTTTTTCATTTAATATTGATTTTTCAACTATTAATCCAACATCTAAGATACCATCTAATTTTGTTAGTGGAACAATACTGTCTAAATATCTAATAGAGTGTTTAAGTTTTACAATTACATTGCCCTCATCTATTTTTAAATCTTTTTTGAGTAATATCTTATTGTTTTTTATGCCAGACGGTTTAATTTCATACCATTTTGTCTCATTATTTTCAAAAGAATATTCTATAGTGTCAGATATTACATAATTATTATTTTGTATTGATGAAATGAGAAAAATATTTGAAAAGGGATATCTAGAATCAGTCCTTAATGCAAGACTAAAGTCTAAAATTGAATTATCCGATTCAAATAAGAAATTTAATTCATTACTTCTAACCCAACTTCCATTTAAATCTTCGAAATCTATGAATATCATATTTTCATTTCTGCATGATATTGCTGATAATAAAACTATGATGATATAAGTCGTTTTTTTAAAATTCAAATTAAAATACTTTTTGATTAAACCGCCCTTTTTTAAAAATCTTATTACTATTCTTTTTCCCTTTTCTTAGTTTTTTTTGATCATCAATTGGTAGAGAGTAAATTTCTTTACATTCTGAACTGCAACAACCATCAAATTTAATTTTACACTTCTCACATTGTAAAAAAAGCAAGTGACAAGCATCATTATTACAATTTACATGTTGATCACATGCAAAGCCACATTGATGACAAGATGATATTATTTTATCAGAAATCTTTTCAGATAGTCTATTGTCAAATACAAAATTTCTTCCTTTGAATTTATTTTCAATTTTTTGACTTTTAACTTGACGTACATATTCTATTATTCCACCTTCTAATTGAAAAACATTTTTGTATCCATTTTTAATCATATAAGCACTTGCTTTTTCACATCTAATACCACCCGTACAATACATTAATATATTTTTTGTTTTTTTAAATTTTTTATATTTATCGTTAATAATTGGAAGAGATTCTCGAAAAGAATCAACGTCTGGTAAATTGGCTCCATCAAAGTGGCCAATTTCACTTTCATAATGATTTCTCATATCAATAGCAATCGTATTTTGATTTACTAACAACTCATTGAATTCTTTTGCATTTACATGAATACCATTTTTATTAATATCATAATCTTTATTTTTCAATCCATCAGCAACAATTTTTTTTCGAATCTTAATTTTAAGTTTTAGAAAAGAATGATCATCATGTTCTATAGCGATATTGAGCCTAATTTTTCTTAAAAAGGAAATTTGATCAATGATTTTTTTTAATCGCTCCATATTTTTTGATGGTAATGATAGTTGAGCATTAATGCCTTCTTTTGCAATATAAATTCGACCTAAAACATCTAATTTGTTAAGTTCAACAAACAAAAAGTTTCTAAAGATTTCAGTGTTTTTTATATGATGATATTTATAAAAAGATAATGTAAACCTTTTTTCTCCAGCCTTTTCAATTAGTTGAATTCTTTCTTTTTTACTCAGCTTATTATAAAGTTCCATAAGTTATAAATATCAGATAAAAAATCTTTACAAATGTAGCTTTTTTAAATTATGATTTTAACTAAATAAAATGTACTTTTAGATGTTTAAATTTAAATTTCCATTAATGGCTTCAGAAAAAGATTCAAAACTTAAAGCGCTTCAACTAACATTAGATAGACTGGATAAAACTTATGGTAAAGGTACTGTCATGAAAATGGGAGATTCCGTTCATGAAGTTGTTGAATCTATCTCAACAGGCTCTATTGGATTAGATTTTGCTTTAGGTGTTGGTGGTTACCCAAGAGGAAGAGTTGTTGAAATTTATGGTCCAGAATCTTCAGGTAAAACAACCTTGACTTTGCATGCTATTGCCGAATGTCAAAAATCTGGAGGAATAGCTGCTTTTATTGATGCTGAGCATGCATTTGATAGATTTTACGCACAAAATTTAGGAGTCAATATTGACGATTTAATAATATCACAGCCTGATCATGGTGAACAAGCACTAGAAATTGCAGATAATTTAATTCGATCTGGAGCAATTGATATTATTGTTATCGACTCAGTTGCAGCTTTAACACCAAAAAGTGAAATTGAGGGCGAAATGGGAGACTCTAAAATGGGACTTCATGCTAGATTAATGTCACAGGCTTTAAGAAAATTAACCTCTACAATAAGTAAGACGAATTGTACGGTATTCTTCATTAACCAATTAAGAGAAAAAATTGGAGTTATGTTTGGAAATCCTGAAACTACAACTGGAGGTAATGCTCTTAAATTTTACGCTTCTGTACGACTTGATATCAGAAGGTCAACTCAATTAAAGGATTCGTCAGGAAATGCTTTAGGAAATAAAACCAGAGTTAAAGTTGTGAAAAATAAAGTTGCCCCACCATTTAGAGTTTGTGAATTTGATATAATGTATGGAGAAGGAATCTCAAAGCTAGGCGAGATAATTGATATTGGAACTGAAGCTGGAATTATAGACAAAAGTGGATCATGGTTTAGCTATGGAGAAACTAAACTAGGACAAGGTCGAGATTCCGTAAAAAAATTATTAAAGGATAATCCTGAGCTATGCGATGAGCTTGAAAAGAAAATATCTGAGCTTCTCAATTCTGAGAAGTAACTTTTTCTAAATCATTTTTCATTAGTTTAAAAACTTTTTCTTTAAGAGAAGGTTTGTCATCTTGTGTCATCCCTTTGGTTTCAATGAAATCATGTACTTGAGCCCTTAATCTTCCTGGACTCCCAACAAAATAATTATATGCAAAAAAGTAGGGAAACTTATCCTCACAATCATAAAAACTCATTGGAACTATTGGTATTTGAAATTGAATAGCAAGACTAAAGGCTCCATCTTTAAAATCTTGTAAAATGATTCCAGGTTCTGGAATTCCACCTTCAGGAAAAATACAAATTGAAAGCCCTTTGCTTAGTCTTTTAGCAGATTTTGCATAAACATCTTTTCTGCTTTGAGCACTATCTCTGTCAACTAAAATACAGACTTTACTGTAGAAGTATCCAAAAATGGGAATTTTATCAAGCTCTTTTTTTCCAACAAAAACTACGGGGTGATCACAAGCAGAAAGCATTAACATTATATCAATCATGCTTTTGTGATTTGATACTAGCATATAGCTTTTACCTTTTTCAAATCTTTCCTTCCATTTTATTGACGGATAAAAGCCCATTCCGTACATTACGGTATTTGACCAAATATTTTTTGCAACCCAGAAGAATTGTGGATACCAACTTTCTTTTAATGAAAATAGTATTAAGAAAGGGAATGAAATAGCTATTCCAATAAAGCAAAGAATGTAAAACCAAACATTCCATATTCCTAGCAAACATATTTTTATAATCTTAAACACAGATCAAAAGTAGTTAATTGTTATAAATGTCTTTAAAACCATTACTTTTGTTGAGTATGTCAAGAATATTAACCGGTATACAAAGCACAGGAACACCTCATTTGGGAAATATCTTAGGAGCTATAATCCCTGCTATTGAGGAATCAAAAAAAAATACTGAATCATTTTTATTTATAGCTGATTTACATTCTCTAACTCAAATAAAAAATCCTGATGAGCTAAGTGAAAACACTTATTCTACAGCAGCTGCATGGTTAGCATTTGGTTTAGACACATCAAAAACAGTTTTTTATAAGCAATCAGATGTTCCTATGACTACTGAGCTTTCATGGATACTTTCAACAATATTTCCTTATCAGAGGTTGACTTTAGCACACTCATTTAAAGATAAATCTAATCAACTTAAAGATGTTAATGTTGGCTTATTTACATACCCAATGTTAATGGCTGCTGATATATTATTGTATGATGCTAATGTTGTGCCAGTTGGAAAAGACCAGCTACAGCATTTGGAAATTACAAGAGATGTTGCTGTTAAGTTTAATAATCAATATGGTCAAACATTAATAGTCCCCGAACCATTAGTAAATGAAGAAACTAAATATATTACTGGAACAAATGGTGAAAAAATGAGTAAGTCAAAAAATAATATTATCAATATTTTTTTAGAAGATAAACTTTTAAGAAAACAAATAATGTCAATAGAGACGGATAGTACGCCCTTGGAATTACCAAAAAAGACTGATAATTGTAATGTTTTTAAACTTTTTAGTTTGCTTGGATCTAATGATCAAATAAGAGAATTAAAAATGAATTATGAAAAAGGTGGTTTTGGATATGGGCATGCAAAACAAGAATTGCTAAATCTTATTCTAACCAAGTTTAATGATCAAAGAAATAAATATAATTACTTGATGTCAAATAAAAGTGAGATTGATAAAATTTTAAAACAAGGAGCAGAAAAAGCAACAAAAACTGCCAATGAAGTTATGTCAAGGGTTCGATCAAAACTTGGTTATTAATTCTTCCATTTTTTAAGAAAAATAGTTTAAATTTAGTTTATGCAATTAAGCAAAGCTATTAACTTTCTTCTATACACTAATGACTGTGTTACGGTTCCTGGATTTGGTAGTTTTATAGTAAATAAGTTTTCATCGGTTTATGATGAAAAAAAAGGAAAATTTTATCCTCCTTCAAGAAGAGTTTCATTTAACCCCAAAATTAAAAACAATGATGGGCTATTAGCAAATTTTATCTCTGAAAAAGAAACCATTAGCTATGAAGTTGCTGTAAAAAATATACATAATGAAGTAATCAGCTGGAAGAAAAAATTAAATACTGAGCCAATACTTTTAGACAATATAGGAGAGCTTAGTTATAACTCAGATGAAAATATTATTTTTTCACCAGATTTGGATTCAAATCATTTTTTAGGCTCATATGGGTTGCCATCTATATATTATAAAAAACAGCAAGATTTGGTTTCAACATATAACAAATCAACATTAAAAAAATATAATGACCTTAAAGGTAATTCATCAATATCTAGAGTTCCTGATTTTGTTAAGTATGCCGCTGCATTAGTCATAATTATTATGACAACAGTTTTCTTAAGCAATCAGTATGAAGAGTATAATTTTCAGAATCAACTAATTCTTGAGCAAGAAAATAGACAAAAAACTATTCAAAGAGTTGAAAGTGCAGTTTTCGACTTTGGTTCAATACCAGCAATTGAATTAGAAGTCAAAGTTCAGGTCAATAAATTTCATATTATAGCTGGCGCTTTCGGCGTTAAGTCTAATGCTGATAAGTTATATAAAAGCTTATTATCTAAGGGTTATAACCCAACAAAACTTCCATTAAATGATAAGGGGCTTATACCTATTTCTTTTGATAATTTCTCAAATAGAAAAGACGCTGTTATTGCTTTGAGACAACTTCAAATGTCTGAAAATAAAGATGCTTGGATTTTTATTTTAGAATAATAATCTATTATGAACTCAAAATTTCCTGAACAATCAAAAACAATTCAAACTGATTTTGTTCTACCTGCTGATACTAATAGTTTAAATAACTTATTTGGAGGAGAATTGTTAGCTAGAATGGATAAAGTTGCGAGCATAGCAGCCATCAAACATTCAGAGCAAATTGTTGTTACTGCATCAATAAATAATGTTGCTTTTGGAGAACCAGTCCCAAATGGGAGTATTCTTACAATTGAGGCAAAAGTTTCAAGAGCCTTTAACTCATCAATGGAGGTTTTTATTGATGTTTGGAAACAAAACAAAACAGATAAAAAGAAAGTAAAAGTTAATGAAGCTATTTACACATTTGTAGCGGTTAACAAAAGAGGGAAACCTGTAAAAGTACCCTTAATTACACCCCAAACTGATTTAGAAAAAACTCGTTATGATGCTGCTCTCAGAAGAAGGCAGTTAAGTTTGGTACTTGCAGGCAAGATGAGTCCTAGTGAAGCAACAGAACTAAAGGCAATTTTTGATTAATTTGAATTATAGATTTTTTTCAATATTATTTATTTTTTTAATTCCATTTTTTGCATTTAATCAGAATAAATCAAATTATACTCTAAAAATATTGGGAGTTATTCAAGATGGGGGTATGCCTCATTTAGGAAATAATAAAACATGTTGTGAAAACATTAAGCAAGATAAATATGTAACATCGTTAATGTTAATGAATAATGAAAACAATGAATCATTTCTATTTGATGCATCACCTGACATTAATAAACAGCTCAATTTCATGGGTGATAGAATTAAGAAAGATTTAAAAGGTATTTTTTTGACACATGCTCATATTGGTCATTATACTGGCTTGATGTATTTTGGTAGAGAAGCTCTCAATTCCAAATTAGTCAATGTTTATGCAATGCCAAGAATGAAAAAATTTCTTGAAGAAAATGGACCATGGAGCCAATTAGTTTCTTTACAAAATATCTCAATTATAGAATTAAGTAATGAATCTAAAATCTCAATTGACTCAGATGTAATTGTTCAGCCTGTTGAAGTTCCTCACAGAGCTGAATTTTCTGAAACTGTTGGTTATAAAATTTATGGACCTAATAAAACAGCTTTATTCATTCCAGATATTGATAAATGGTACTTGTGGGAAAAATCTATTCTTGATGAGATTAAACAAGTTGATTATGCAATAATTGATGCTACTTTTTACGATTCTAAAGAGGTAAACTACAGAGATATTTCAGAAATTCCACATCCTTTTGTTACTGAAAGTATGGATCTTTTTGATTCAATAGATATTAAAGAAAAAAATAAAATATATTTTATACATCTAAATCATACAAATCCTTTAATTAATAAAGACAGTGATCAATATAAATTGGTCAGAAACAAAGGATATAATGTAGCTGAAGAGGGTATGAAATTAAATCTCTAAAGTAGAGATCCTATTATATTTATCTCACAATTTAAAGCTCCTGATATTGGACAATTTTCCTTTGCATCCTCTGCTAATTCATCAAATTTTTCTTTATCTAGCCCAGGTACTTTTGCTTTTAAATCTAAGTCAATTGAAATTATTTTCCCATCAACAAAAGTTAATATTGCATCAGTTTTAAGTTCGTCTGGAACATAATCTGATTCATTCAAAACAAAACTTAATTTCATATTGAAACATCCTGCAAGCGCTGCAGCAATAAGTTCTTCAGGATTTGTTCCTAATTTACCATTATCATTTTCAAATCTTGTTTTAAAAGAGTATGGCATATTATTAAATGCACCACTTTGTGCTGTCAAAACACCTGTACCTTTGGGACCATCACCTTTCCATATTGCAGTTATTTTTCTTTTCATATTCTTGAATTTTAATTAATCTATTCTAATTTAATTAATTATCCTGGCATTAAGTTTGAAATTTTTAATAATAATATGAAGAAATTAACTTTATTTTTTTTATTGATATTTTTTAATAAGTCCTATTCCCAAAAGGTGTTTTCAACTGATTATGCTTCACAATCAGATATAAAAGTTTATGTTGTAGGATATGAATCTCAGGCTGATTTGAATGTCTTCAAAGTTGATTATCAGTCTCAAGCAAAAGGCAATGAAGGTTTATGGTATTTTGTGGATTATTCATCACAATCTGATAAAAAAATCTACTTTGTTGATTACAGTTCTCAAAGTGATCTAAAAATATATTTTGTAAAATATAAGTCGCAGGCAGGCTGGAAAAATAAAAGCAAAAAGTTTTTATTGTATTAATTAGAATCTTTTTCCTATTGAAAAGCCTCCTCTTATGAGAAATTCAGGCCTTATTTCATCTTTGTTTAATAGAAATCTGCCTACTCCGCCACTAATTTCGAAGGTCCATCCTTTTTTATTAATCCATTTTTGACCTATTGCAGCTCCAGGTGCGATATCAAAAAAGTTCTCTTCAACTGTTTCCCAATAACTTATACCAGAGCTATCCTGATCGGGGTTAAAATATTCTACATCATGTTTGCCAGATGAAAATTTAGTGAATACCTCAGCAAAAAATCCAGCACCACCATAATCTCTTTTATTAAAAAAATAAAAACGGTAGAAGGGTGCCAACGAGAACTTATCAGTCCAATTTCTAGACGCTGAGTCGTTATCACCTACATTTAAAAAAAGGCTTACCCCAAAGGAAGAATAAGGATCTTTAATTCTTTCATAGGTTATATCAAAAGCAGGTAAACTAAGAATATCAATTAAATCTAATTTTAATTCATTTTGACCTAATTCGTCAAATAAATATGAGATTTGATTGTCATTTTTTACAACTTCTACTTGTTGTACTTTTTGTGAATTGACAGAAATGCTAAAAAGTAAAATAAAAAGGATGATATTTTTCATCATTTGTTATTCATTGCAATACTCTTCGCCAATTATAAAAGAATTATATGTATCTCTAGTTACTTCTACTTGACCACCTCCTCCTGGATTTTCAGCATTTTGAGCACCACCAGTTGAAGTTAATGTAAAAAAATATGTGCCATTCATTTCATATTTATCAACTATTGTCCCGCAGTTATAGGTACTGCACGAGGCGATAGTAAATAAAAGAAGTATAAAGATTTTTTTCAAATTTAAGAAGTTATAATAATGTAAATTTAGGTATATTTTGGCACATTAATACTTAAATATTTACTAATCTGAAGGTTAATTTACATCCAAATGACAATAGAATAACTTTTAATTCTAATGAACATTATTACGCTGTTGATGGAATAAGAGTTAAATATTCTGTAACCCAGATTATTGATAACTTTTTCCCAAAATTTGACTCTGAGTATTGGTCAAGAATTAAGGCAAAAGAAAAGTTAGAGTTTCTTGGAAAAAAAATTGATAAGGATAATCTTGATAATTTCCAAAAAATAATCTTAAATGAATGGGAATTAAAAAAAGAAGATTCTGCAAAAAAAGGTACCTTTTTACATGAATCAATTGAGAATTATTATAATCAAAAAGCTCAAGAGGAATTTCCACCTGAGTTTAATTTTTTTAAAGAATTTATAAATAAATATCCAACAATTGAGCCTTATAAAACAGAATGGAAAGTTTTCGATTCAAAATCTTCAATTGCAGGCACAATTGATATGATTTATAAAAAGCCAAATGGTGAGTTATTTATATTTGATTGGAAAAGAACTACTAAGCTAGTCAATGATATTGGCACAATAATAAAAAGTGATTTTGAATACGGATATGATGAATTAGAAAACTTATCTAATAATAGTTATAATAAATATTGCTTGCAGCAAAACTTATATAAATATATTTTAGAAGACAACTATGGAGAAAAGGTTAGTTCAATGAACATATTAGTTTTACACCCTAGATATCACACATACTTTCATCTACAAGTACCTAATTTAATAAAGGAAACAGAATTTTTAATTAGAAAGGCCAGAGAAAAATCTATTTAAAAAAATACATTAAAATCCTAGATAAAATTCCAATTACAAAAACTATAAAAATAAATGTAATTGCAATTTCAAAAATAAGAAACAATAAAACCAGTAGGCAAATTAACCTAACAATGTCCTTTGTTTTTTTTGGCAGATAACCGAAAAAATATTTATCAAAAAAACTCATGAGTTTTAATTAAATTACACTACTAAATTATGAACAATAATTTAAAGAATCATTGGGAAAATATATATCTGAATAAAAATGAAGATGAGGTTAGTTGGTTTCAAAAAACCCCTAATACATCAATTGAAATTATTAATAGCATCAAAATAAAAAAACAATCAAAAATCATAGACGTTGGGAGTGGAAGAAGTAGACTTTTTAAGAACTTGATTGAGCAAGGATATAATAATTTGACATATCTAGACATCTCTGAATCAGCTGCAAAGAAATCAAAAATTTTTTTGGGTGAACAATCAAAAAATATAGAATGGATTGTTGTAGATGTTTTAAACTTTGAGCCAAAACAAAATTTTGATGTGTGGCATGATAGAGCTGTATTTCATTTTTTAACTGACCAAAATCAAATTAAAAAATATGTTGATTTAGTTTCAAGAAATATTTCAAATAATGGATATTTAATAATAGGAACATTTTCTGAACAAGGACCTTTAAAGTGTAGTGGTTTAGAGGTCTCTCGCTATTCAGAATCTTTAATTAAAACAACTTTCATTGAGAGCTTTACTCTGTTAAATTCATTTAAAATAGATCATTCAACTCCTTTTAATACAACCCAAAATTTCCTTTTTTCAGTTCTTAAAAAAATCAATGTATGAATTTGAATAGACCTAAAAATGAAACAAAGGAAATGTTTGATTCAATTTCAGGTCAATATGATTTGATCAATAATCTTTTAACATTTGGCTTGCATAATAAATGGAAAAGTGAAATAGTAAAAATTGCTAAGAAAAAGAATCCTAGAAAAATATTAGATATGGCAACTGGAACTGCTGATATTGCAATAATGTTATCTAACATAAAAAACTGTGAAATTATTGGATTAGACATCTCTTCAAAAATGATAGAAATAGGTAAAAGAAAGATTAATAGCCTAAACTTATGTAAAAAAATTAGTTTGGATATTGGTGATGCAGAAAATATAAAATATGCAGATGACACCTTTGATATAGTTACAGTTGGGTATGGTGTGAGAAATTTTGAAAATCTTAATAAAGGATTAAATGAAATATATAGAGTACTAAAAAAAAATGGAACACTAATTATTTTAGAAACTTCACTTCCAAAAAATATATTTATCAATTTTATATATAGCATTTATGTTATAATTTATGTACAACTTATTGGTAAATTATTTTCAAAAAACTTCAAAGCTTATTCTTATTTAAAAAGCTCAGCTAAAATATTTCCGTTCGGAGAAAAGTTTAAAAAAATACTTTTGGATTCAAGTTTTGTTGACGTTAAATTTAAAGAAAAGTTCTTTGGAGCTTCAACAATATATATTGCTCAGAAATAAATATTGTTTTTATTAACATTTAATTAATTTTTGCAATTTATTTTACTTATAATTGTTACTTAAAATTATATATAATGAAAAATTTTATTTTACTATTAACTTTGATTTTTGCATTTAACTTAAATGCTAATACAGATCCTAATGATTTTGAGACATTAAAACAACTTGAAGGAAAATGGGTTGGAACATTGGAAAGAACAGACGAGACATCAGATAGTTTAATTCTAGAATTTAGTATTGCATCAAATGGCAGTGCTATTTTGGAAGAAAGCAACACAGGTGGAATTGAAATGCTAAGTATATTTAATTATCAAAATGATGAATTGCTTTTGACTCACTACTGCGGATTACAGAATAAACCCGTGTCTAAACTTACATCAAATGAAAATGGAAAGTTGATTTTCAAAACGGATGATGATATGAGTGGTTTAAGTTTGAAAAAAGACACTTATGTTACATCTTGGGAAATTGATTTAGTGCCTGGTGATGAAAACAAAATCATTTATAATTATACTGTGAGTGGCCCTGATGGTGTTACAACTAATGCATCAGCAGAAATGACTAGAATATAGACTTTGTAGTTTTTTTTAAATAAGAAAAAGAGCCCTTTTATAGGGCTCTTTTTTATTTTAATTATACTCTTTAATTAAAACTCTAGTGAATGATTGGCTAAACTCAGCAAAATCAGCTGTTGCTTCAAAAAAGCTTGCAAAGGCTTTTGCTTCTACATCATTTTTAGGACCAAATGTAAATGCAGAATTTAAGTCATCGTAGGTTGCATATATAAAATGACTTTCTCCGTTACTTACTCCATGAGTTATTTGACCTGTTCCAGAAAATCCTGCAAAATCAAAAACCTCCATTACTTTAGTATATTCTTCATAAAAAGCAGGAGCATCTTTACTTTTCACTTTAAATAGCCATGCTTGACCAATTGGATCAACATCCTCCTGATTATAAGCTTTGGTGACTATGCCAGCTGATCTTCTTACACTATCTACGTAAGGTCTTACCTTTTCAATATAGTTTTCCCATTTTGATCCACTTAGTGTAGATAAAAAATTAGCTAATGATTCAGAAGAAGGGCTTAGAAAACTTAAAATATGAGTTTCTTCAAAACCTTGTCCTTTGATTTGGATTCGAGAAAATGAAAGAGTTACATCATCAGGGAAATCCAATGATGAATAAAATCCATCCACTGTTTTTTCAAATTCGTTAGTGTCTTCACCTTCAACTTCTAGTAAAACATCATACCAGAATCCATCCTGAGCAGATAATGAAAATGAAAATAAAATTGTTAAAATGTATATATATTTTTTCATAATAAATTATTTAGAAAAACAATATTAATTGTTTTTTATAACATTTCAGGAACAAAAAATACAAACTCAAAAATTTTAACTCAAATTTAATATTTGATTATAATGAAAAATCTTAAATCCAGAACTGTATTTTTTAGACTCATTAACCATAGCTTTTGCAACTTTTATGGCTTTGATGGGTTTATAGTTTGAAGGCATTAAAAAAGAAATAATTGGAATTATAAATTGAGCTAATTGTTCACCATAGCGACTCTCAGATCTTTTACCTAGCAATAGCGATGGCCTGTAAACCGATGATGAATTTAATTTGTGAGATTTAACCTCCTGTTCGATTTGTCCTTTAAGTTTAAGATAAAAGCTTTTGTTTTTTATGTCAGCTCCAGCTGAGGAAACAAATGAGAAATGCTTAACTTTTTTTTCTTTGCAAGCTTTTGCAATTTTTGAAACAATACCAAGGTCAATATCCACATACTTTTTTTTATTGAAATTAACCTTTGATTGAGTAGTGCCAATGGCAGCTAAAACAATATCACTACTCTCAATCGCTGATAAGTAATCATCATAATTAGAAAAATCAATTAATTTTAGTTTAGATTTTTTAGATTTTAATTTTACCTCTCTCCTAGATATTACATTAATTTTTTTAAAATAATCATCCTCTTCAAGTAGTTTCAAAATTTCATTTCCAATTAGTCCAGTTGACCCAAATAAAGTTATTGATGCCATTTTATATATTTGAATACAAATTTAAATAACAGTTAATGAATAATACAAAAATTAAAACCTACACTTTTGCTTTAGTTGGATTAATGCTTTTTTCTAGTGGACTGTGTTTATTTGGCGAATCAATAATTTTTAAATACGAAAGTAAAGAGTGGTTTTTCTCTGGAACAGTATCATTAATATTAATCAATTTAGGACTTGGATTAATGATAAAAAATAAGTGGGGATCATTCTAAATTATTCTTTATATATTTATTTCAAATCCCAAAAATTATGAAAAAACTACTTTATTTTCTCGTTCCTTTTTTCCTATTTTCATGCGTCAAAGTAGATGATAAAAAAGAAACTTCTTCTATTATTAAAAACTCAGAATCTGATGATATAACGTTTATTATTGATTTAAAAATAAATCAAAATACAAATGAGGATTTAAATGTATTTGTTGAGGAAATTACTCAGAATGTTATTGATAAAGAAGATTTTTGTCTTGAATATGCCTACTACATTTCAGATGACGGAGTTTCAGTTACCCTATATGAAAAATACATTGATAGTCAATCAGCAGTAAAACATGGACAAAATTTTATGGGAGGACCATTTTTTGATAGATTTTTTAATCTCTTTACTTTAGAAAAGTTTGTAGTAACCGGTCCAGCTTCTGATGAGTTCAAAAGTTTTACTCAAGAAAATGGTTTTGTAATTGATTACAGAAATTCTGTGGATGGATTTATAAGATGAAATTTATATTGATAAATTTAAGATCTCTAGGAGAAACTCTATTCTTCTTTTGAAGTATTTTTATCAGCCTGTTTCATAATCTTGAGGTAATCATTGTAAGAATATCTTTTCCCTCTAAAATAAACCGAATGAATAGCAGCTGGTATGCTTATTTTAGTCAATGCTATGTCTCTTTTTGTTAGTCGCATAATTTTTTGGGAAATTTCAATATACGATATTTTTATATATATTTAATGTTAATCGTATAATATAACTACTTAACCTATTGAAAATAAGAATATTACTTTTTGCGATAACATCTGCAGTACTTATATCATTTTACGCTAATAGCAACTCTGAAAATCCATTTGATTGGATTTATAATGATGGTGAAAGAATTGTTGCCTTAATATATTTTGTACTAGTTTTTTTTCTTCAGCACGTTTTATTTTATTTAGGAAAATTTATTTTTATTGCCTTAAAAAATTTTTTAAATAAAAAAGCCTCATGATTGAGGCTTTTTATATGATAAATAATATTTAAAATTATTCTTCTTCACTAGGAGCTAAAGAAGCTAAAAACCCTCCAGCATCAAAATAGTCACCTCCATAAACGATTTGACCATCTTTAAAATCCCATGTGTGATATGAGCTTAATTCCCAACTTTTACCAGTTTCTGAGTGAACACCTGTCCACGTACCATAAGAACGGACACTGCCATCTAAAACTCCAGTTTCAGGATTAACGCCAGGTAGATAATTAGTTGCAGTATATACAACGTCTTCCATAGCATCTTGCCATCCAATTAGATATTCACCAAATTCGGCTTTTCCAATCAACCCTGTGCCATAAAATGCAGGCTGCCATTCAAGATCTTCGTGTATCATATCTAGTTGTGCTTGTGGGTCAGCTTCAGAGCCTTGAAGTTCAAGAAAAGTTTGGACCTTTTCAACATTAGCTTCAAAATCTGGGTGATTACCACCTGTTGAACAAGAACTCAATACGAATAAAAATATCATTATAGTTATTGTATTTAAGTATTTCATAATTATATAATTAGCTTCCAAATATATATATAATATTGTTTTAAGCTATATTATTCTTTTATTAAAACACCATCAGCAAGAAATGAAATTGTAATTTCAGGTTTTGATATAAGAGCAATCTCTTCTTTAGATTTTCCAGCATCCTCAGCATAATGTTGAAGTTGAGCAATACTTAATGTGTCAACTGAAAGTTTGCCATTTATTATTGTACTCTTACCCTCAATACCATTTTTTGGAACAAAAAAACCGTAGTCTTTAAATCTAACAAGTACTGTGTCTTTTTCGACAGATATTTTCATCCAACAGCCTTTCATGGGACATGAGGATAGTATTTCTCCTTCAATTTTCACTTTGGATGAACTATTTAAAAAAATATCTTTTTCTAAATTGTAATTTATTGATTCAGAGAACTCAAATAACTCACCATAAAATTTATAATTATCATCCGATTGAGAGTATGATAAGAACGAAAAATAAAATATTGAAAAAGTTTTTATAAATATTTTCATATAAAATTATGTAGGATTATATTAAATTTATGTTAAACAATAAAATCTAATAATCAAATTTAGTGCTAAATAAATGAAAGTTTTTTTAAAAATATTAATTCTTATTGTTTCAGTAACAGTATTAAGCGCATGGTCTTTTAGGCTGCAGATGGATACAATATACAGAGGGGCAGATGCTTCAAACATGATAGAGGAGTTTCAAGCCTATGGACTTAGTAAAACAACAATGATTGTAGTAGGAATTTTTAAAGTTTTATGTGCTATTTTACTTCTTTTGGGAATCAAATATGAAAAACTAGTAACACCAGCAGCTTTTGTAATGGCTACATTTATGCTTGCTGCGATCTATTTTCATATTAGTATTAGTGATCCATTTATTCCAACATTACCATCATCTTTAATGTTGCTCTCCTGTATAGCAATAATATATTTAGACAAAAAAATTAACAAAGCTTAGTTCAGTATTTATATATGTAAATTTTATATAATGAGATTTGTTTTTTTGATTTTCTTAATTCTAATTTCATGTACAAATGATAAAGAAAATTTTGTCATAAGTAAAAATGAATATAAGGATAAGCTTGAGGGTTTTTGGCTTGGACAATCCATAGGAAATTGGACAGGGATTATTACTGAAATGGATAAAATAGGGAATCCTGTAAATGGTAAAGGTGGAGGATTTTACGTTTATGATGACTGGGGAAAAAAAGATGAACCCAATATTTGGTCTAATAGTTCTAACTTTAAAACAATCGATTTTAATTTAGCCAAAGCTGATAGTATTTGGGGCTCAGATGACGATACGGATATTGAATATATGTACCAAGAATTAATATTACAAAATGATAATCTAAACCTTAGGCCTGAAAAAATCAAAGATGGATGGTTAAAACACATTAAAAATGAAGAAGAAAATTATTTGTGGGTTTCTAATCAAAGAGCCTTTGACTTAATGAAAAAGGGTGTTTTACCTCCAGAAACCAGTTCACCAAATAATAATGAGTTTTATGAGATGATAGACGCCCAGTTAACAACAGAAATTTTTGGATTATACTCACCAAATTATCCAGATATAGGTTTAAGAATGGCTTACATGCCGATTAGAACAGTAGCCAGAGAAAATGCTGCTTGGATTTCGGAGTTTTATATAATTATGCATTCTTTAGCGTCTCTTGAAACTGATCATAAAACCATAAAAGATAAACTTTTCTGGATGTCTGAAAAAGCTAGATATGTTTTGCCTAATTCGTCATATTCAGCTAAAATGTATGATTATGTCAAATCTAAGTATGAATCTGGCTTGGCATGGGAAATAACTAGAGATAGTTTAAATTATAAATATCAAATAAATAATGAAGATGGGTATAATTGGTCAAAAATAGAAAAAAATTGTAATGGCTGTTATGCTGCAGGTATAAATTTTGGGGCAAGCATTATTAGTTTATTTTATGGCGAAGGAAACTTTAAAGAAACAATCAAGATTGCAACTCTATGTGGGTGGGATTCCGACAATCCAGCATCTACCTGGGCAGGGCTACTTGGCTTTATTTATGGTAAAAAAGAAATCGTAAAAATGTTTGATGAAGAATTATCAAATAGATACAATATAGGAAGAACTAGAATTGGGTTTGAAAATGAAATTGATAATTTTGAGTCAATGGCTGAAAAAGGATTAAAAATCATTGACATGGTTGTAACTCGAAAGCATTATGGAGAAGTAAAAAATAATAAATGGTTTTTTAAAAAATATCCAACAAGATATACGAATGAGTATGTAGATGAGCTCCCAGAAGCTGAACCACCAGAAATTGATTTACCTGAAACTAATTAAAGACGCACTTTTTCTTAGATAAAGAGGGTGCTTTGGAGTTCCATTTTTATTGAAACCAAAACATAAGGGATTGTTTACAATTTTATCAATCCAATTTGGAGGGTTATCGATGGTTTTTCCCCAGGCATAGACAACACTTTTACTTTTATCAATCATTGAGCAGACATGTTTTCTATTTTTCTTTTTATCATGTGAGAGATCCAAATATAGGTCATTGACCTTTGTATTTATATTCGGAAAAATATTACCAACATAAAAACCACCATACCCAAATTTTTTAGTAAAAAAAATTAATCTTTTTATTGTTTTATCATCAAAGGTTTCATCTCCTACAGAGGGATTTAACATTATAAATGTTATTTTTGGTTGCTCAGACCAGATCCGGGAAAGTTCATAACGGAACTTATTATTTCTTGAAAATATTGCTGAACGTTCCAATTTAGATTAATCAATATAGCCCAAACTTTTTAAGAATTTTTCAGTTTTTAACATAGTATCATTAAATGGCACTTGTGCTTTTCTGGGATAATTGAAAAAAGCATGTTCTTCACCCTCATATAAATAAATAACGGATAGATTTTTAAATTCTTTCATCTTTTGGTCAAAAAATTCTACTGACTCATATGGAACAGCCTTATCATCCTTACCATGAAAGATAATTGTTGGAGGAGTAGTTTCATTGATAAAATTATAAGGTGAAAACGTTTTAGGATCCACACCTATTCTATTTTTTAAATTAGAAAATCTCTCCTCAGACATATTATAAATATCCTCAAATCCATCGGGTGGAGATAAAATTAAAACTGGATTAAATAGTACCATTGCATTTGGTTTCGAGCTAATTTTGAAATTTTCAAATTCTTCATCAAATGATTTAATTGTGCCTGTAGCTGCTGCTAAATGTCCACCTGCTGATCCGCCGCTTCCAACAATTTTATTTGGATTAATACCAATCTTTTTAGAGTTTTCTCTAACCCATCTTATAGCTGATTTCGCATCCTTTAATGAATATATTGCTTGCGTGTTATGTCTAGATCTTACCCTATAATCTGCAATGATTGCAACCATACCACGTTGTTGTAAATATTTTGATTGTTCAACAAACTGTTCAGGTGTTCCAGCATTCCATCCTCCTCCAAAGAAAAAAACAATGCAAGCAGCTGCATCATTTTTTTTATGGTTATCAGGATAAAAAATCCACAATTTTAAATCAGTTTGAGGAGTCTGTTTATAGGTTACAGTTTCATCAGCATTTATTTTTGGAGGGTAATTACTTTGAGTAAACGCCAATGAATAACTCAGTAATATAAAAATACATTTAAACTTCAATAGGTATTAATCTTTTTGATTTTCAAGAAAAACTGATGTCGTAGGATAGGCAAAATCACTTCCGTGTTTTTTTACAATTTCAATAATTTTAAAATTGATTTCTTGCTGGGTATCTACTAAAATATCCCAATCTGGACTATTAACAAAATAAAGAACCATAACATCAAGTGAGCTGGCACCAAAGTTTAAAAATCTAACTTTCCCATCTTGATTTGTTTGTTTATGATCATCAATAAGCTTTTGAATATCATTAACAATTTCTTTGATTTGATCAACAGTTGTTGAATAGGTTAATCCAATATTAGTTTTAACTCTTCTAACAGGTCTTACTCCTAAATTATCTAACTCAGCGATGACTAAATTTTTATTTGGTACTGTAACAACACTCTTGTCAAATGTTCTAACTCTAGTACTACGAAATCCAACTTTTTCAACTTTTCCTGTGATGGTACCAATAGTAATAATATCTCCAACTTGAAAAGGTTTATCTAAAAAAATAGTAAAAGATCCAAGTAAATTTTCTAGACTTTCTTTAGATGCTAGCGCTACAGCTACACCACCAACACCAAGTCCAGCGGCTAAGGCAGTAACATTTTGATCAAATACATTTGCTAAAATGACTACAATAGCAAAAATTACAACCAAGACTTTACCAATTTCAATTGCAAATGGAATTAATTGATCATCAACTTTACTTTCAGTTTGTTCAGCTCTTAATTGTAACCTCAAACCCAGATATTCAACTGCCCGTAAGATAGTCCAGAAAATAGTTACTATAAGTAGAAAAGAAAATGACTTTGAAAGAATCATTTTTAATCCTAGCTCAGAAGAGTCTACTAAACCCCAGGAGTCTGGAAATGATAATGTATTAAATGCAAAATAAAAAATCAATAATAGGAGAAAATAATATAAAGGCTTCTTAAGTAAAGAATCAAATTCATCTTTACCATTATTGCGAGTCTTATTCCCTACTATTTTAAAAATAATTTTTCTTAAATAAGAGCTAATGGGTGATATTAATATATAGCCGAATAAAAGAATTAATACAAAGATTAAGTAATCCTTAATTTCGTTCCCAAAAAAAATATTATTTAAAAATTCTAATTTATCCATAAGCTTATCTTATGCAAAAATAGCTATTTCTACTAATTACCACATAAGTTGGTAGTTTCTACTCCAAAATCTGTATATTTTTTATGGATAGTCTCAAGAAGTGAATATTCAGTAAAAGAATCTTGTCCTAATTCCCAAATCATTATTCCGCTTAAGCTCTCAGCGGCTAATCTAACTTTAGTCCGCATTGTGGGTCTTCCATTGTAGTATTTATTTCCAACATTATCTCTGTCAGCATTTGAAATATCAGAAGCAACCATTGAGCCATAAGTAAATGATTTCACTGTTGTTGAATTTTGAAAATCATATCCATAAAAAGGGACTCCAAGGGTAAGTTTTTCACCAGATATTCCAATGGTATTTTTCCAATAATTAACACCTCTTCTAGCATGCTCAGCTGAGCTGTGCTGTCCGGGGGCTGATGGATTCCATGACCCTGTGTAGTCATAAGCCATAATATTGATAAAATCAAATGCATTTAATGCCTCATCTGAAATCAGTGAATATTTAGTTTCAGATGGAAAGGCTGCGGTCATTCCTAATGAATTTTCTGAAAGTTTTTGTTTAAGTTCAAGAACAAAATCGCTGTATCCAGCAGTAACATGGCTCCATTCCAGATCAACATCAACTCCATCAAGATTGTTCTCTAAAGTGAATTGAACTATTTTGTCAATTAGTTTAGGTCTCTCTTGGCTATTAGCAAGGAAGTTTTTCCAAATATCTGCAGTGGTTGAGGATAGTGCTCCTCCTGCAAGTGATATGTATATTTTTATATTACTATTTTGTGATCTGGCTCTATTAACCACATCCGAAAGTATGGTATTATCAGTAGAAGGAAGAACAATTGTTCCATCGGCTAAAGGGTTAGCAAATGCGATATTCAAATGAGTTACTTTACAATATTCAATTTGATTGTTAAGTGAAAATCGATAGTATGGAAAATAGCCAACCACTCTAGCCTTATTACTGAAAAGATTTATGTTGTCATCTCCGTCATTAATGCCGTAATCATCGTCATCCGTGCTACAGGAAATCAGCAGTGAAAAAAAGATTATTAATATTAATTTATAGTTCACTTAATTTATACCAGGTTGTTTAATTTTATATCCTGCCTCTTTTTTTGCGATGTCAACCATTTCTTTAACCTGTTTTAGGAGTTTTTTTGAGTTATATACAACACCATCTTTGATGGTATACTTAACTCCACCTACTCTTGTAACCTTATTGTTTTCATCAAGTTTGATTGCTCCAGTTCCATACAATACTTTTAAGTTTTCTAGCGGGTTTTCATCAATTATAATTAAATCAGCATGTTTCCCAGGCTCAACAGAACCTGTCAAATGATCAATTCCTAAAAGTTCAGCTCCATTTAAAGTAGCTGATTGTATAACTTCTAGTGGATGAAATCCAGCTTCTCTCAAAAGCTCTAATTCTCTGATGTAAGCAAATCCATACAGCTGATATATGAAGCCAGAATCTGACCCTGTTGTAACTCTACCGCCTCTGTTTTTAAATTCATTTAAAAAAGTCATCCAAAGTTTATAGTTCTCTTTCCATGCTATTTCCTGTTCTGTTCCCCAATAGTGCCAATAAGAGCCATGCGAAATTCTACTGGGTGCATAAAATGCCCACAAACTTGGCAATGTATAATCATCATGCCATTCAACTCTTCTTGCTCTGTGCAAATCACGGCTAGCTTCATAAATATTTAAAGTTGGTGAAATAGTAAAATCAAGTGAAATCAATTCATCCATTACATCATTCCAATGATCAGAGTAAGGCTCAGCTGCTTGTTTCCAAAGTTTCCCTGCTTCCTCAAATCTATTTTGCTCATTTTGATAATTATAATTTGGAGGATAATTTTGAATAACCCTATTATTAAATAATGCTTCAGGCAATCCATACCAATGCTCCATTGAATTTAGACCAGCTCTAGCAGAATTTAAAACATTCCATCTTACAACATTTAATTGAGCATGATGAGAAGTTGATCTTAACCCCAACCTTTTATTTTCTTCAATAGCAGCTTGCATAATTTCAGGTGGTGCACCAAAAAATTTAATGCCATCGGAACCTTTCTTTGCATTCTCTCGAACCCATTCTTTTGCTTCATTAGGGGATTGGACTCTTGAGTTAAAAGTTGAGAAAGCAATAATTCTAGGTGCAACTATTGTATTTTTTTCACTTTTATTTTTCAATTCTAATTTTAATTCATGACTTAAAGAGCCTCCAGGCTCCCTTATTGTTGTAATTCCATGGGCCATCCACAGTTTAAAAACATAATCAGGACTAGCTCCTTGGGATCTTCCTCCAATATGCCCATGAGTGTCAATAAATCCAGGAAGTATGTAGCTTCCTTCGCAATTAATTTCAACTCCATTTTTAGAAAGTTTAGGTCTTCTGTTTTCATTAATTGGAACACCAGGATAGCCAACATTTTGAACTTTTGTAATAATATTTTTTTCAATTACAATATCAACAGGACCAATTGGTGGAGCTCCAGTGCTATTAATCAAGATTCCTCCTCTAAGTATTAATTGATCATGTTGTTTACTATCGATTTGAGATAATGTTATTAATGGGAAAAGCAATAAGATTTTAATTAAGTTCTTCATTAAGTTGACTATCCAATCAGATTTATAATAAATTCAAATATATCGTTAATTAAAAATAAAGCTATGGATGCAATGAACAATAGGTATAATGCATTGATGATTTTTTGTTTAAAGGAATCTTTTTTCAATTTTTCAATTCTTGTAAGATTTTGTCCATAAATAGTGATAATTCAAAATCTTTATTAGTTAATCCCCCTAAATCGTGAGTATATAATTCAATATCTAATTTATTATAAACATTTGTCCATTTAGGATGGTGATTCATTTCTTCGCATTTTACAGCAACAGACTTCATAAAATTAAAAGCTTGATCAAAATTTTTAAACTCGAAAGAGCCTTTTAAAAAAAGCCCATCAATGCTCCAGTTTTTAGATAGGACATTCATTTTTTCATCCACTTCACTATTTGAAAGAAGTTTACACATTTAATTTATTTTACTGAGTTTATGTTTTAATTTTTCTAATTTCATTTTCCTCCACCAAATTTTATTTTCATCATTCTGATCTTCTGCTCTGTGAATTTTTTTATTTAGCTTATTGATTTTCTTTGATAAATAACTTTTTGATATATCTTTCATATATTATAAATATAACATTTATATAGAATTACCTTTAAATCCAATCATCATTTGGTGCAGTTAATTTGTCTAAAATTTCACCCGTATTAACTACTCCTTTTGGTTCAATAATCATAATTTTAGCCTCTGTTTTTGCATAAGGTCTATGTTTTATTCCCTTTGGAACGATTATCATCTCTCCCTTATTAATTTCTTCTGTTTTTTCCTCAAATTCAATAAATATTTTGCCATCAAGAACAATAAATGCCTCGTCTGTTTCTTCATGATTATGCCAAATAAAGTCACCTTTTATTTTCACTAGCTTAAATTGATAATCATTAAGTTCAGTAATTACTTTTGGTTTCCAGTGATCATAAAATTTGTCAAATTTCTCTCTGAAATTTATTTTAATATTTTTTTTTATCATGATTTTAATTAAGCCTAAATGAAATTGGTAGTCCGTATAAAACACTTACTTTTTTTCCTAAGTATTCTCCAGCCTTTACTTGAGGAAGCTTTGCCATAATTCTGTAAGATTCATCTTCAAGAATTTTATTAGGTCCTATAGTTGAAAAATTTATAAAGTAGCCGTCTTTGGTAATTTCAAATTGTATAAATACATCTCCTTCAATATTATTTTTCATGGCCCTCTTTGGGTATTTTAAATTTTTATTAATATGATTAGTAATATAATTTTCAAAACATTCTTTGGATTTTTCAGGCTCTACATCATCGCATTCAGGAAATCTTGGAGCTATATCAATTTCATCGTAATCCAATTGATCAGGAATTCTATACTCAACAGATATTTGAAAGGTTTTTCTAAAAGGCTCTCCATTTTTTTTTGCTGGAGTCATTTTAGGTAAGGAACGAATAATATTAGCAGCGGCGACTTCAAACATGCTTTCGGCAGCTTTTAAAGCTTCTTTTTCTATAAAGCTGATACCTACTACAGAAGAATTTGCTACAATATTATCAACTTCACCTAATTCATCAATTTCAAATCTAATTCTTACTAGTGACTCTAAATCAAGCTCCCAAGCTGTTTTTGGATACTTAAAGTTTTTTTCAACATGCTCAAACATACTTTCATCAAAACATTGATTTTGTTTATCATTAGGAATTAGCTTGCAGATTGGAAAGATTGGATAGACCTCATCCGAAACTTTATCAATTTGGGCATGATTATTGGAAGAAACAAGAATAAAGAATAGTAATATTCTTAACATAAAATAAATTTAAAACAAATTTAGATTAAAATGGCAAGACATTTATCTTTTAGATCTGGGAACCCTGCATTAAATAAAAAGACCTTTGAAGGAATGACAGGTCAACGATTATCTGGCCCAATTTTAAGGGATGATTTCATGACAATTGAAGGTACTGTGAATAAAACTGCCATATCTCTGTTCTTATTGATCGCTGCGGGGTATTATTCATACACATCAACATTAACATATTTGTGGATGGCCGGTGCATTTTGTGGAATCATAGCTTTTTTTGTGACAATATTTAAAAAAGAACTTTCTCCAATTACTACACCTATTTATGCTTTATGTCAGGGTTTATTTTTAGGCGGAATTTCTTTAATGTATGCTCAACAATTTGAGGGAATTGTTTTTAATGCTGTTTGTTTAACCGCTTTTATACTTTTATCATTATTGTTTGCATATAAGACTGGGATAATTAAACCAAGTGATAATTTAAAGCTTGGAATATTTGCTGCAACAGCAGGTATTGGAATTTTTTATTTATTTGAAATTATTGGGATGTTTTTTGGGTTTGGTTTTGAATTTTTAAATCCATTAAACGGATCTATTACTAGTATATTAATATCCCTCTTCATTGTGGTAATTGCGTCTCTAAATCTTGTTTTAGATTTTGACTTTATTGAAGAAGCATCTGAGAATGGTGCCCCTAAATATATGGAATGGTATTCTGCATTTGGACTGATGGTAACCCTAGTTTGGTTATATCTTGAAATATTAAGGCTTTTAGCTAAGATCAATTCCAGGGACTAAAATTAAATTATCAAATCTATCAGTTTTCTTCTTATGTCCAAATCATATATGTTTTCATATGATCTGTAGGGATAAACTCTGTTTGTAAGTAAAACAATTACCAAATCATTTTTAGGATCTATCCAAAAAAATGTTCCAGTAAATCCAGTATGACCATAGCTATCTATGGAAAGCTTTTCATGAGGAGACAAAATACCTTGAGAATTTAAACGAGGCTTATCAAAACCAAGCCCTCTAGTTTCTTTTGCATTTTTATAATTTCCAGGGTTAGTAAAATATTTTATGGTATTTCTAGAAAGAAATCTCTCATTGTTATAAACTCCATAATTTAAAAACATCTCTGAAATTTTTCCAATATCTTTTGCATTTCCAAATAAGCCTGCATTTCCCGAGACACCGCCCATAATTGCAGCAGTTTCATCATGAACAAATCCATGGACAAGTTGTTTTCTAAATACTGTATCCAGCTCTGTTGGAGCAATTATATCTTTAGAATTTTTAGTTAATGGATTAAACGACAAGTTTATATTAAGCTTTGAATAAAAGTTTTCATTAAGAAAAATCTCAAAAGATTTATTTGATATCATTTTTACTATGTTAGGAACTAAGCAAAAAAATAATCCTGAATATTTATAATTTGGACTGTTATCAACTTTTGTTTTTTTTATTCTTCTAAGTATTGTGTTGAAATAGTTGGATTTAATAAACAAGTCATTTGCTATTTTAATAGATTTATTTTTTGGAGTCTTGGATATTAGTCTTTTTTTAAGTTCACCATTTTTTTTAATTAAAAATTGTTGATGATTTATATAAGGAATCCAGCCTGATTGATGAATTAATAGCTCATGAAAATTTGTGTTTTTTTTGTTAGATCTTCTTAATTTTTTCTCAAATGATGAAATTGTATTATCAAGCTTTAGTTTTTTCTCATCATAAAGTTTCATTAAAGCTAATGTTGACGCAAGTGTTTTTGTGATCGATGCCAAATCAAATAAATGATCATCATAAACTTCTGTAATCGAATCATAAGTATGATAGCCATATGATTTATGAAATTTAAAATCACCTTTTTTAAAAAATACTTGTGCACCTGGGTAAGCTTTTAATTTGATGCCATTATTTATAAGGCTATCTATTTTATTGATGTCTTGAGAATAGTTTGACAAGCTTTGGAGTGTAAAAAATAAAACAATAATTGTTCTCATGTAATATCTGGGATCTTAAGCTCAAAATCTTTAGCTTTTCTTTTCTCTATTATCAATTGTTTGTGAAGGAAATCAATTTTGTCTTTATAAATTGGATTATCAATGTTGTTAGTATTCTCACCAGGATCAACAACTAGGTCATAAAATTCCCAATTTGGGGAAGTTTTTGTTTTATTTGTTCCAGATGTTCCTAAACCATCACCGTAATTATAAATCAATTTAAATTTTTTAGACCTTATACCTAAGTGTGCAGGTCTTTTTATATCGTGCTGCCAATATCTATAATAAATGTATTCTCTGGATTTATGACTATTGTTCAATAAATTATTTTTGAAACTATAGCCTTGAAAACTCTCAGGCTGAGTAATACCTGCAAAATCTAGTAATAGTGAAGGGATATCAATATTTAATATTAAGTCATCGATTCTTTTTTCTTTTGGTAATTTCTGCGGATAAGAAATTACAAAAGGCATTCTTGCAGACTCTTCATAAAACCATCTTTTATCCATATAACCATGTTCTCCTAAAAAATACCCTTGGTCAGAAGTATAAATTATGATCGTGTTATCAATCATATTTTCTTTTTCTAAATAATCTAATATTTTAACAATATTATCATCAATTGCTGCTCCACTTTTCAAAAAATCTCCAATAAATTTTTGATAAGTTTTAGTTCTAATTTCTCTTTTATTAAGACCATCAACAGAGAACGGTAGCCCAGGATATCTTCCTGTCTTATTTTTGGTATCGTTAACCCAACGTTCTGTTAAATTTTCAACAATTTGACCAATATGCTTTCTTCCAGAGTCTTCTGGATCAAATTCATAAAGTGAGCTTGGCTCAGGAAAAACGACATCCTTATTTAGGTCTTTATTCCTCTTAGGATAATCAAATGGCTCATGTGTTGCTTTGAAATGAGTCATAAGAAAAAAAGGTCTTTTATTATCAATTTTTTTTAACCACTCAATTGAGCTATCTCCAATAATATCTGCTGAAAATCCTTTTTCTTTTTCACCCCCTCTGCTTCCATCTTCCCAATTTTCTTTTGTTTTAAAATACGGATCATTATATAAACCTTGACCGGGAAGCACCTTATAATAATCAAAGCCACTGGGTTCTTTTTTTAAATGCCACTTACCAACTATGGATGTTTGATAACCATTGTTTTTTAAAACTTTAGCTACATTCAATGAGTCAGGATCTAATGCATCTGGTAAATTATACACCCCGTTCACATGGCTATATTGTCCAGTTAAAATTGAAGCTCTACTGGGTACACAAATTGCATTTGTACAAAATAAATTTTCCAGAACAACTCCAGATTTTGCGAGTCTTTTTATACCATCATTTTTAACATAATCTTTTAGTATACCACCGTATATTCCCCATGATTGAGAAGTGTGGTCGTCTGACATTATAAATAATATATTTGGATGATTAATTTCATCATTTTTACAACTTACTACAAGAAATGCTATTAGTAATAGTACTTTTTTCATAATTTATTATATGTATTTATTTTAATAAATTAAAGAGTAAATTAGGAATTAATTTCCAATTCATTAATTTAATTGATGAGAACAGAAAAAATATTTTTTTTAGCCATTGTATTATTATTTTCATTTATAAGTCATGCACAAAATAGAATGAATAAACTTAGTAATGAAAAAAGTTTATACCTCAAGCAACACTCAACAAATCCAGTTGATTGGATGCCTTGGAATAAAAGTGCTTTAAAACTTGCATCAGAGCAAAACAAGTTGTTAATCATTAGTGTTGGGTATTCATCATGTCATTGGTGTCATGTGATGGAGGAAGAAACATTTAGTGATGATGAAGCTGCAGAAATAATGAATTCAAAGTTTATAAATATTAAAGTTGATCGTGAGGAAAGGCCTGATGTTGATGAACTTTATATGAAATCATTGGTTTTGATGACAGGAAGTGGAGGTTGGCCAATGAATATAATTGCACTCCCAGATGGATCTCCTATTTGGGGTGGGACATACTTACCTAAAGAAAATTGGATTAGTGTATTAAAACAAATTAGTGAATTATATAATGAGAGATATGATGATGTTTTAGATTACTCAGTAAAGTTAAAAGAGGGCTTATCCCCAAAAAAAATCATTAAAAATGAAATCAAGGAATCAGAATTATTTAATCAAATAAGGGAAGCTAGTCAGATTGCATATAAATCTCTTGATTTAGAAAATGGAGGTATAAAATCAAATCAAAAATTTCATTTACCATCATTAATTGATTTTTTTCAAAAAAGTAGTGTCCAATTCAGTGAAAAAAAATATTTAGATTTTGTGGATTTAACATTAAAGAATATAGCTTATGGCGGGATTAATGATCATATCGATGGAGGATTACACAGATATACAGTAGATTCAATTTGGCACATTCCACATTTTGAAAAAATGCTTTACGATAATGCACAAATGCTATCGGTTTTTTCCAGAGCTTACAAAAGAAATAATGATAAAGTTTATAAAAAGTTAGTTGATGATATATTTGACTTTGTAGAAAATAATTTGACAGCTAATAATGATTTAATTTTTTCTAGTATTTCAGCTGTGACAGAAATAGGTAAAGATAAAATTGAGGGGGACTATTATGTCTGGAACAAAGATGAAATCAAGACTATTCTTGAGGATGATTTTGAACTGTTTTCAGACTATTTCAATCTTAATAAATTCGGGTTTTGGGAAAAAAATAAATATGTATTAAAAAGAATTAATGATGATGACTTTTACACTAAAAAATATAATTTATCATCAAAAACATTAAATACTAAAATTTCTGAATCAATTAATAAGCTTAGAAAATTAAAGGATAATAGAGAAAAGCCAATTATTGATGAAAAAGTCCTAACATCATGGAATGCGCTTACTGTTATTGGATTATCTAATGCTTTTCAATCTATGGGAGAAAAAAAATTCATTGATAAAGCAATGAGTATTGTTTCTGCAATTGAAGAAAATTTAGTTAATGATGATTTGATTGTTAAAAGATCATTATCAATTGGAAATGAAGATATACTTTTTCTAGAGGATTATAGCTATTTGATTTCTGCTTATTTAAGTTTATATCAATCAACTTTCAATTATGATTTCATTGATAAAGCCAATGCTCTCACTTCAAAGGCTTTTTCCATATTTAAAGATGATAAATCCTCATTTTTGAAGTTTAGCTCTGATCAATCATTGTTATTTTCAGAAAATTTATTTGTGAATCAGGATGGTGTAGTACCCTCCGCAAATTCTGTCATGTGTCAAAACTTATTCCTTTTATCTCACCATACGGGAAACAGAGATTTTTTAAATACAGGCAAATCAATGTTAAATGAAATTTCAACTCAGCTAATTAATAATTCATTGGACTATATGAATTGGCTTAGTGTTTCTTTGGACTACTATGACAGCTTTTATGAAGTAGTTATTTCTGGCAAAAAATCTATCGAAATGGCCAAGGAAATAAATTCAATTTATTTACCTAATATATTAATAGCCGCATCAAAAAAAGATAGTGAAAAATATTTGCTTAAAAATAGATATATTAAGGGTGAAAATCTGATTTATGTATGTGTAAATAACACTTGTAAATACCCTGTTAGCTCCGTAGATGAAGCTTTAAAATTAATAACCAATAATAATGAATAATAAAACTTTAAAATACCTTTCAACTTTACTTGTAATTTTTCTTTTTGGATGTAGTAAATCAACTGAAAAATCACCAAATATTGTATTTATTTTAACTGATGATTTAGCTTATGCAGATTTAAGTTCTTATGGTTCTGAATTTATAGAGACACCTAACCTTGATAAAATGGCTGATGATGGAGTCAAGATGACTTCATATTATGCAGCTCAAGCTGTTTGTTCAGCTTCACGGGCAGCAATTTTAACAGGATGTTATCCAAATAGACTTGGAATTAGCGGTGCTTTTGGTCCAAAATCTAAAAGAGGTATAAATCCGGATGAATTTTTATTATCTGAAATGCTAAAAGAAAATAATTATAAAACAGGCATTTTTGGAAAATGGCATTTGGGAGATGCAGAAAAATTTCTACCTACAAATCACGGATTTGATGAGTTTTATGGGATACTTTTTTCTAATGATATGTGGAAATTCCACCCTGAAAGACCAGAGGGTTATCCTGATGATTTGATGCTATACAGAAATGAAACCCCAATTCAATCTATAATTGATCAATCAGATTTAACTAAAGATATTACAGATGAAAGCATAAGATTTATTGAAGAAAATAAGGATAATCAATTTTTCCTGTACATAGCACATCCTCAGCCTCATGTTCCACTTTTTGCATCAAAAGATTTTAATGGTAGCACTGGAAATGGTTTGTTTGCAGATGTAATTTCTGAAATCGATTTTTCTGTAGGTAGAGTTATTGAAGCATTAGAAAAAAATAATTTAACAGAAAACACTATTGTTGTTTTTACCTCCGATAATGGTCCATGGCTTTCTTATGGGGATCATGCAGGTTCTTCTGGTATTTATAGGGAAGGTAAAGGGACTGCATGGGAAGGTGGACAAAGAGTTCCTTGTATAATAAAGTACCCAAGTGAAATAAAAGCTAATACAATAATTGATGAACCAGTCATGGGGATAGATTGGATGCCAACTTTCTCTCATATTACAGGCTCAAAATTATCGGATAATAAAATTGATGGAAAAAATATATGGCCATTATTGACTCAAGAAGAAAATAAATCTCCTCACAAAGAATTATATTTTTATTACAGACAAAATGAACTGCACGCAGTACGTTCAGGAAATTGGAAATTGTATTTTCCTAGGTCTTACAGGACTCTAAACGGAAAGCCTGGCGGAAAAGATGGTATTCCTGTAAAATATGAGTATAATGAAGTAAAATCTAATGAGCTATATAATTTAAAAGAAGATCCAAGCGAAATGAAAAATGTTTACATGGAAAATATTGAAAAAGCTAAAGAGCTTGAGAAAATGGGAGAAAATGCGAGACAAGAATTAGGAGACGCACTTACATCCAGAGTTGGAGATGGTGTTAGAAAAATTGGAACAATAGATTAATTTAACAAGTGTGAGTAGAAGAAAATTTATAAAAAACACTTTTTTTGGATCTATTGCTGCAAGTAGTATAAGCTTTAATCATAAAAATTTAAATCTTAAAAAGTTTAAAGTTCCCAGGATTATTTCAACATGGAATCATGGGTTAGATGCCAATAAAGTTGCATGGAAAAATTTAAAAGATGGAAAGGGAGGTCTTACCGCCGTTGAATATGGTGTGAGGGTTTCGGAGGATGATCCCAATGAACGATCAGTTGGACTTGGGGGACTTCCAGATAGAAAAGGGAACGTCACTCTCGACGCCTGTATCATGGATAAAAACAATGATTGTGGTGCTGTTAGTTTTTTACAAAATATTAAAAACCCAATTTCAGTTGCTAGGCTTGTTATGGAAAAAACACCCCACGTTATGTTAACAGGACAAGGAGCTTATGATTTTGCTATCGAACAAGGGTTTAAAAGTGAAAATTTATTAACTGATAAATCTAGGGAAGATTGGCTTAAATGGTTAGAAAAATCAAATTATAAACCAACAATTAATATAGAGAATCATGATACAATCAGTATGTTATTAATAGATTCAAACAGAGATATTTTTGGAGCATGTACTACAAGTGGTGCTGCTTGGAAAATTCATGGAAGGGTTGGTGATTCTCCCATCATTGGAGCAGGTCTTTTTTTAGATAATGATGTAGGAGCAGCGGCTGCAACTGGTTTAGGAGAAGCTGTTATTAGAACTGCAGGCAGTGCAATGGTTGTAGAGATCATGAGACAGGGGGCATCACCATTAGAGGCTTGTAAGGAAGTTGTAAATAGAATATCAAAAATTCATCTAAATAGACCTGAGTGGGAATACCTTCAAGTAGGTTTTATTGCATTGAATAAGAATGGCGAGTATGCTGGTTACAGTCTAAAAAAAGGGTTTAATTATGCTCTAAAAGATAATGAAAACGAAAAAATGATAGACGCGAAATTTAAAATTAATTAATGGAAGAAATAATTAAATATTTAGGAAATTTCCACCCTGTTATATTACATCTCCCAATAGGTGCTTTCTTATTTACTTTATTGCTTTTCATTTATCAGAAGTTTAGCAAAATAGACCTAACAATACCAGTTCGTCTGGGACTGATCTTCTCTTTTGTTTCTGCAATAATTTCATCAATACTTGGATTTATACTACAATATTATGGAGACTATGATGGAAACTTGATTGATTATCACATGTGGTTAGGTATATCAACCACAATTTTATTTGGAATTATTTATTATTTACATAAGCAGAATCATGATCATAAATATTTATCTCAACTTTTTGGGATATCATCTCTTGTTTTGGTTATTACTGGTCATTTTGGAGGGTCAATTACACATGGAAAAGATTATCTAAAATTACCTGAATTTGAACAGAAAGTTCAATTTGTTAATTATGATAGTATACAGGTTTTTAAACAAGTGATATCTCCCATATTAGACACAAAATGTGTTAAATGTCACAACATGTCAAAAAGTAAAGGGGGACTGATGTTAGCTAGTTCTTTTGATATTATGAAAGGAGGAGAAAATGGCCAGATTTTTACAGCTAATAATTCTGCAGAAAGTAAGCTCTATTATTATATGAATTTACCACTTGATGATAAAATGCATATGCCACCTGATGGCAATTCACAACCCAACGATATCGAGAAAAATTTAATAGAAATGTGGATAGATAGTGGAGCTCCGTTTGAAGGATACATGAAAATTTCTGACAATTCATTTTCAAAAGAAATTTTAAATTATCTTCCCCCTTTAAATACATATGTCGATCCTCCTTCAAAGAAAAATTTAGTTAATCTTTTAGAAAATGACTTTAGAATTGAGAAATTAAGTGCTGAATCTAATTTTATTGATGTAAAATATTTAGGAAGTTCTTTCAGCTCGAAAAAACTAAATCTACTTTTAAAAGTTTCTGAAAACATTCAGAGGCTTGATTTATCAAATATTGATTTAACAAGTGTTAATATATCTAAATTAAAAGAGTTTAAAAACATTAAATATTTGAATCTCTCAAAAACAAATTTATCAGGAAAAAATTTAGAAATACTACCTGAAAATTTAGAACTTTTGATAATCAATAGTAACCCTATTAAAGCTCCCCAATTAATAAAGATTGCAAATAATCCTTTTATCAATAAGATTTTTGCTTACAATACTGTAAATGATGAAGAATTGGAGAAATCACTTTCAAGTGAAACAAATAATAAATTATTTTTTGGAATGTCTTTAAAAGACTTTTCGAGTCTTCAGGGGTTTCCGCTTGAAAAACCTATCATTGAGGCCAATGGAATTGAGGTTAATCCAAATCCAATTACTGATATAAATCCATCTTTTAATAGAATATTATTTGTTGACTCATTGGAGGTACGAGTTAACAGAGCAATTTCTGATCCGACTTATCGTTTTACAACTAATGAGACAGAGCCTGATAGCCTTTCTAAAATCTATGATCAACCTATAATTTTTACTAAATCAGGTAACTTTAATGTGAAGGCATTTAAAGAAGGGTATCGAAATAGCGTAACAAAATCTTTCTATTTTGATAAAATAAAGGCAAATGTTAAAAACTATAATTTGTTAACTAAACCTTATGACCCTTACAACAATGATATTTTATTTGATGGTCAATTAGGATCCCTAGACTTTAGGGATGGAAAATGGAATGGAATTTTTTATGAAGAAGATGAAGAGAAGGCAAAACAACAGGGAAGAAAACAGAATTCTGGAAATTTGATTGTTGACTTTGACTTGCCTAAAAATAAAAATGTGAGTGAAATTGCAGTTTCCTGTATGGAAAGTATTAATGTAGGGTTTATTCTTCACCCAGAATCAATAAGTTTATATGATATTTCAAGTGGATCAGAAAAACTAATTTCCTCAATTTCTATACCCAAATCAGATGTTGATGAACCTGACTCAAAAAAGGTATTTAAATTAAGCTTAAAACAAAAAAATATTCAAAGAGTTAGATTAAAAATTAATAGCAACAGAAGTCTTCCAAAAGGTCATGTCGCTGAGGGTCAACCTGCTTGGGTATTTGTAGATGAGATCTTTTTACTGTAATCCTAAAATTTTACCTCAGAAATTACTGAAAATCAAAAATTTAAAGGTTTTTTTATCATTTTCATAAAAAAATATGGTATTTACTTCCATATTATCAATTAAAAAATTCGTAATATTGTACCATAATTAACTAAATAATTATTTAACAATTAATTAAAATAAACACTTATGAAAACAAAATTCACGAAAATCTGTGTTAGTTTTTTGATGTTTTTTGCGTTGACTTTGTCTGCGTATGCACAACAAATTACTGGTACGGTGTCTGACGAGAATGGTGTTCCATTACCTGGGGCTACCGTTATCGTTCAGGGAACTTCGAACGGAGTTTCAACGGATTTTGATGGTAATTATTCAATTAGTGCTTCTCAGGGGGATACTCTTGTATTTAGCTTTGTTGGATATGCGTCTCAATCTGTTGTAGTTGGTTCATCAACAACTCTCAATATTTCATTAGAGCCAGACAATACCTTGGATGAGGTGGTTGTTACTGCACTTGGTGTACAAAGAAACACCAAAGCACTTGGTTACTCTGTGACTAACGTTGATGGTGATGAGCTTAGCGCAAACCCTTCTACGAATGCAATCAACGCTTTACAAGGTAAAGTTGCCGGAGTTAATATTACCGGTGGTGCCATGGGAGCGAAAGGTTCTTCTAGGGTTGTAATTCGTGGTTCGAGTTCATTAACAGGAAATAACCAGCCACTATATGTTGTGGATGGTATTACAATTAACAACGATAACCTAGGTGCTGCAGGTATGTGGGGTGGAACTGACTTTGGTGATGGTATTTCAAGTATCAACCCAGATGACGTTGCAAACATTACCGTCTTAAAAGGTGGTGCTGCTGCTGCACTTTATGGATCTAGAGCATCAAATGGTGTAATTATTGTTACAACCAAAAATGGTCTTGGATCAGAAGGTCTAGGTATCGAAATTAATTCAACTTCACAGTTCGATATGTTAAATACTTCTCTTTGGGATACTCAAAGTACTTATGGATCAGGTTCTCTTGGTGCAGCTCCAACAAATGCAGCTTCAGCAATGGATAACGTCTGGAGTGCATGGGGTGCTCAAATGAATGGTCAATTAGTTCCTCAATTTGATGGAGTTAGTAGAGCTTATGAGTATTATGATAACAAAGAATCGTTCTATGAAACTGGTACTACATTTTCAAATACTGTTTCCTTCTCCACAGCTGGAGATAATGGAAATACAAGATTTTCATTAACTAACTTAGATAATGATGATATTTCGCCAAACTCTACTCTTGATAGAAATTCTATTGGTATTAATACATCACAAAATGTTGGAAAAAACATTAGAATTGATGCAAATCTTAAGTATTTGTTAGAGGATCAATCAGGTAACCCTAGATTATCTGACGGTCCAGGTAACGCAAACTGGATTATTAACCACACTTCACCATCAGTCGATGTGAACTGGGGTAAAGGTCCTAATGGAGATGGTAGAAATGATGACTTGTCAGAATTTCAAATGACGCCAAGTATTTATATTCAAAATCCATGGTTTGCTCAAAATTATTACGTTAACGACTCTGAAAAAGAAAGATTTATTGGATCGATCAACATGAGATGGGATTTAACCGATTGGTTATATGCTAGAGCTCGAGTTGGTGCTGATAGATATGATCTTCACAGAACTCAATCTGAGCCTTTCGGAACTGGTTATAAGCCAAAAGGTGGTATTAACCATTATAAGTTAGCGTTTAAACAATTTGATTCTGACTTTTTCTTAGGTACTGACAACCTTTCTTTAACTGATGATGTTGCATTAACAGCATTTGTTGGAGTTGGATCTAACGTACAGGAAGCAGAATCAGTAAGTATAAATGGTAATGACTTTATTGTACCTGGTTTAGTTTCTATAAATAACGTAGCAAATAAATCTGCAGGATATGGTTATTCTAAAAAGCAAATTAACTCCGCATACGGATCTGCTGAATTAGGTTTCCAAGATTATGCCTTTTTAACTGTTACAGCTAGAAATGACTGGTTCTCAACATTATCACTTGCTGGTAAGGATTCACCAAACAATGATCTTTATACATCTGCAACTTTATCATTAATACTATCTGATGCAATTGATTTAGGAGAATCAGTTTCTTTCCTTAAATTAAGAGCAGGTGTTTCTGAAGTTGCTGGTGGTGCTGATAATCCATATGCTTTAAGTTTAACGTATGGTATTACTGGTCAAGGTCACTTAGGTGCTTCTTTAGGTCAAATTAACGGAGGTCAGATTCCTAACTCAGAGATTACTCCATTCACAAAGAATGAAACAGAGTTTGGTTTTGACTTTAGAATGTTTGACAACAAGGTAAGCTTAGATGCTACTTTCTATGACAACGAAACTGTTGGAGATATCGTAGGAGTAAGTGCTTCTGCTACATCTGGTTTTGGAAGTGCTCTTGCAAACCTAGGTAAGATAAGTAACACAGGTATCGAATTATTACTTAGAGTTAAACCTGTTGTAACTGATGATTTTGCTATGGAAGTTTCATTTAACTATACTAACAACGACAGTGAAGTTGTTGCTACTAATGATACTGATGGTAATATTTCATTAGATGAGCCTAGAGAAAGAACTTTAAGAGTAACTCACATTGTTGGTGAAAAATATGGTGCTTTATTTGGTACATATTTCAACAGAGATGATCAAGGAAGAATAATTCACGAGATGTCTCAAGGTTATCCTAGACCTAGTTTGAATACTAGCAGAAAAATCTTAGGGTTTGGAGTCCCACCACAACAACTTGGTATTGGTGCTTCATTCAGATACAAAGATTGGAATGCAAGTTTCTTAGTTGAAGGAAAATCTGGAGCTCAAGTATTCTCAGGAACTAATGTCCGTTTGATCGGATATGGTCTACACCAAATGACTGTTCCTGCTGGAGGAAGAGAAGCTGGATTCGTTCCTACAGGTGTTCTAGAAGATGGTACACCAATAACTCAATCATTAGATTATACTCAGCAACAAAATTACTGGGGAAGATATAATGATGTAGCTGAGGCTGGTATTTATGACTCAGACTACTTTAGAATGAGACAAATGAGTGTTGGATATACGTTCCCAAAAACTATGTTGGAGGGTACATTTATTCAATCAGCAAGTGTATCACTTATAGGTAAGAACTTGTTCTTTATACATAATAGTGTTCCTAACGTTGATCCTGAGTCGGCTTACAATAATAGCAACTCACAAGGTTTAGAATTTGCAGGTATGCCAGTACCTACAACTGTTGGTATAAATGTTAATCTTAAATTTTAATAATATGAAAAAAGTATATATAGCATTTTTATCTTTTGCCTTTGCTCTTACTTCTTGTGAGTTTGATGCTGGGTTTGAGGATATGAATGTAAATCCAAATGCCGCTAACAATGTAGCTGTTGCGAATAAGTTTGCAAAAACTGTTCTTGACACAAGTGGAGGTAGGTATGAAAACTGGAGAAATAGCTTGATCTATAACTCTGTTTTAATTCAGCACTACTCAACTACTGCTAGTTATTGGGCTGGAGATAAATATTTCAGATATGATAGTTATGCTACTTCTTTATGGGATAGAAATTATCCAACTGCTGTAAAAGGTATTGAGGATATTATCAACCAATTGAATCAGGAAGGTAATTCCGGATCTGAGATGGGTATGGCTAGAATCTTGAGAGTATTTATTTATCATAGACTAACCGATACTCATGGTGATGTTCCTTATTCTGAAGCAGGTAAAGGATACATTGATGGTATCTTAAAGCCTAAGTATGATGCTCAACAAGACATTTATATGGACATGTTGAAAGAACTAGAAGAAGCTGTTGCTCAGATTGGTTCTTCGTCATCAATGGGTAACGCAGATGCAATATTTGGTGGTAACACTACTAAATGGAAAGCTTGGGGTAACTCTATGATGCTTAGATTAGCTATGAGAATGACTAAAGCTGATGCGGCATCTGCTCAAGCTTGGGCAGTTAAAGCTATCAGCGGAGGCACAATGACTTCTAATGATCATCTAGCTGCAGTTACTCATACTGATGGACCAGAAGGAATTAATAAAAATGGCCATGGTGAAGTATTTGATGTAGATTCTCAAATGAGATTAAGTGCTACATTTGAAACTCACTTATCTGGCGATCCAAGATTATCAGTATTATTCGCTCCTGGAAGTAGTAATACAGTAATAGTTGGTATGCCTAATGGTAGTACATCTGATACTTATGTAGGTACTGATGGCGTTACAGTTCCTGGAGTAACCGATAGACATGTCTACGCTCAAACGCATCCTGCTTTGAGAGGTAAAGATGTTCCTATGGTATTCCAAACTTATGCTGAAGTAGAATTCTTAAAAGCTGAAGCTGCGATCAGAGGATGGATTTCATCTTCTGCTGAAGAGCACTACAATAAAGGAGTTACTGCTGCGATGAAAATGCTTAAGCAACTTTATCCAGGCACAACTGCTATTACTGATGCTGAAATTTCTGCTTACTTAGCTGGACCAGGAAAATTAGCAGCTACTTTCCCTGCAAACTGGGAAATGGTTATGAATGAGTATTGGAAAGCTACATTCTTAAATGAGTATGAAGCTTATGCTAACTGGAGAAGAACTGGATATCCAACTCTTACTCCAACTAAACACCCTAATAGTGTGTCAAATAATCAAATCTTTAGAAGAATGATTTACCCAGGTGGTGAATCTGCAACTAACGGCGACAATTATGCTGCTGCAGTTGCTAGACAAGGTGCTGATGATTTCACAACTAGAATGTGGTGGGATAAGTAGTAAACTTTAGTTTATTATAATTATATTTAAGGGAGGATTTTTATCCTCCCTTTTTTTTTTAAAAATATGAGGAAATTAATATCAGTTTTCATTTTATTTTTTTCTTTTTTTTTAAGTTCTCAGGAGCCTTTATTCACTTTAATTGATAGTGAAAAAACTGGGATTAATTTTTCAAACGATTTAGTTGATACCAAGGACCATAGCATTTTCCTTTATGCTAATTATTATGGTGGCGCTGGCGTTGGAATTGGAGATTTTGATAATGACGGTCTAGAAGATATTTTTTTAGCTGCGAATCTGATTGATGATAAAATTTATAGAAACCTTGGTGATTTTCAATTTGAGGATAAAACAAAATTATCTGGGATAATTAATAATGGATCATGGTCTACTGGTGTTACTGTTGCAGACGTTAATAATGATGGTTTATTAGACATCTATGTTAGTTGTGAGCTTTATGATGATGCTCCATTTCTTAGAACTAATAAATTATACATAAATAAAGGAGATTTTAAATTTGTTGAGTCTGCTAAAAAGTGGGGTGTTGATGTTGATAGAAGAACAAGACACTCAGTATTTTTTGACTATAACAATGATGGTCTATTAGATTTATACTTGTTAAATCATCCTCCAAATACTGGCAATTTTTCTCCATTTTTTGGATCGGATATGACTTTACCAGAATACAACCTTCAACTTTTTGAAAATAAAGGAGACCATTTTGTAGATGTTACTGAGAAAGCAGGCCTAAATAGAGCAGGTTTTCCAAATGCCGCAGTGATTGGAGACTTTAATAAAGATGGTTGGGCTGATATATATGTTGCAAATGATTTTGATGCTCCTGACTTTCTTTACTTTAACAATAGAGATGGAACATTCAGTTATAAAACAGAATCATCATTAAGACATACATCATTTTATAGTATGGGTGTAGATGCAGCGGATATCAACAATGATTCTTATTTAGATTTAATGGTACTAGATATGACAGCTGAGGATAACTTTAGATTAAAATCTAACATGAGTGGTATGAATCCTGATTCCTTTTGGAATGTTGTAAATGGTGGAGGACATTATCAATATATGTTTAATACTTTGCAGTTAAACAATGGTAATGATACTTTTAGTGATATTGCCCAATTTACAGGAACTGCTGCTACAGATTGGAGTTGGGCAAGTTTAGTAGCTGATTTTGATAATGATGGAAATAAAGATATTTATATAACCAACGGACTTTTAAGGGATATTAGAAATACTGATGCCGATAAAAAAATTTCAGAGATAGTTTCAAAAAAAATCAACGAATACATTATCAAAAACCCTGACGATAACGATATAAGTCTTTGGGATGTGGTTAATTTAAAAGAACTACTTGATATTCTCCCCTCGCAAAAATTAAAAAACTATTACTATAAGAATCTCGGTAACTTACAATTTTCAAATATTACAGATGATACAGGATTGAATCAGCCATCTTTTTCCCACGGAGCATCATATGTGGATTTAGATAATGATGGAGATTTGGATTTAGTAGTGAATAATGTTAATGAACAAGCATTTATTTATAGAAATAACTCTGAAAAAAATGGCAACTCCTATTTAAGATTAAAACTTATTGATGATAAACCTACATTTGGTTCCAAAGTATCTTTATACCAAGGAGATGAATTCCAATATTTTGAAACAACCAATGTTAGAGGTATTTATTCCAATAGTGAAAATATTGTTCATTTTGGTTTAGGAAATTCAAGTTCTGTTGATAGTATTATAATAGAGTGGCCTGATAGAAAAATTCAAAAGATTTTCAATCCTAAAAAAAATAAGCTCCATACTATTAAAAAGAAAGCAAAATCCTCTAAGGGAAATAAGGTAAAAGAATTTAAAATATTTAATGAGGATAAAGAAATATTAAAGCACGTACATAAAGAAAATTACTTTGATGATTATGGTAAACAGGTATTGCTTCCTCACAAATTATCACAATTAGGCCCAGCTTTGGTAAAAGGAGATGTGAATGGAGATGGAATGGAAGATTTATTTGTTGGCGGCGCTTCTGGTCAAGAGGCTACACTATACTTACAAATGCAGGATCAATCATTTGTAGAAAAACCAAATGATATTTTTAACAGACATAAATCATTAGAAGATATTGACGCTGTATTTTTTGATTCGGATAATGATGGAGACTTAGATTTGTATGTTGTGTCGGGTGGGAATGAGTTTATGCCTAATTCTAGTACATATTTAGATAGATTATACATTAATGATGGTCATGGAAATTTTATTTTTAAAAGGGAACTCCTACCTTCTATTTTTGAAAGTGGCTCAATTGTAAAACCTCACGATTTTGATATGGATGGAGATTTAGATTTATTTATTGGTACTAGAATGAAACCATGGAATTACCCAGAGCCAGCTTCTAGTTATTTGCTTATAAATGAAAATGGAAAGTTTAGTAAATATCATTCTAATTCACTTGTTGACTTGGGTTTAGTTACAGATGCTGAATGGTTTGATTATGATAATGATGGAGATTCTGATATTGTAGTTGTTGGTGAATGGATGCCAATCACAATTATAAAAAACGATAATGGGAATTTTACAAAAGAGGAAATAAATACCAACCTTGGATGCTCATCAACAGGCTGGTGGTATAGTGTTGAAGTCGGTGATTTAAATAATGACAATCTTCCAGATTTAGTTGTTGGGAATTTAGGTTTAAATTATAAGTACAAAGCCTCCGTTGATGAACCTTTTGAAGTTTTTTATGATGATTTTGATGATAATGGATCAAAAGATATTGTTCTTGCATATTATAACTACGGGATACAATTTCCTCTTAGAGGCTTTTCATGTTCCTCACAACAAGTCCCTGACTTGAAAGATAAATTTAAAAAGTACGATATTTTTGCTTCTTTAGATGTACAAGAAGTATATGGCGAGGAGAATCTTGAAAATGCATTAAGACTTTCTGTAAATACATTTGAAAGTGCAGTACTTATAAATAGTGAATCGTTTTTTGACTTTAAACCACTACCTAATTATGCACAATTTTCATCTACAAATGATATAATAATTCAGGATTTTAATAATGATAACATAAATGATATTGTACTTGTCGGTAACATGTATCATGCTGAAATCGAAACCACACGAAACGACTCAGGTAACGGTTTGCTTTTACAAGGCATTGGCAATGGAGACTTTAAGGAAATTTCAGTGTCCAAATCTGGTTTTTTTGCACCTGGTGATTCAAAAAAAATCATTTCCTTAAAAAGTAAAAATGATAACCTTTTAATAATAGCCAATAATGACGATCGTCTGCAGATTTTTAAATAGTTTTAGCATAGTGAATAAGTTTCAATCTATTTTTTTAGTTGCTTTTATTAATAGTTTATTTATAAATGCACAAGAGTTTTCTCATTTTAACAAGGATCATCGATTAGGTTTACATCATTGGGAAATACCAAGTAAGGATCCTGATAGAATAATGCTTAATTTCAATGGAGATCCTTCATCCACAAGGGCAGTGACTTGGCGAACGGATTCTTCTGTAAAAAATGCTATTGCTCAAATAGCAATTTCCGGAGTTAATTCGAAATTTACTGAAAATGCTAAAAACTATAATGCAATTACTGAGGAATTTGATTTAGGAGTTTATAAGACAAATAAGTCTTTTGTAGTGAATTATCATAGTGTAATTTTTGATAATCTTAATCCAAATACAATATATGCATATAGAGTTGGAGATGGAAAAAATTGGTCAGAATGGATTCAATTTAAAACTGCAAAAACCGGTTACAGTCCAACTCAATTTGTTTATTTTGGGGATGCGCAAAATGATATATTAAATCACTGGTCAAGAGTAATTAGGATGGCTTATCAAACTGCTCCAAATGCTGCTTTTGTTATACATGCAGGTGATATGGTTGATACAGCCCACAGAGATTATGAGTGGGCACAGTGGTTTAAGGCTGGTGGTTTTATACATAGCCAATGGACTGCAATTCCTGTTGTTGGAAATCATGAATTTCAAAGAATTAATGGATTAAGCCCTAAAAGACTATCTGTACAATGGAGACCACAATTTACTTTGCCTGTTGAGGAGAATTTACATGAAAAATTACATGAAACAGTTTACACCGTAGAATATCAGGACGTACTAATACTCGTCTTAAATTCTACAGATTTTCTTGAAAAGCAAACGGCATATATTGAAGAAAAATTGACTAAAAGTGATGCAAAATGGAAGATAGTAACATGTCATCATTCAGTTTTTTCACCAGCAGAGGGAAGAGATTTTGAATTTGCTAGAAAAAATTGGAAGCCATTGTTTGACAAATATGGTGTTGATTTGGTACTTAATGGTCATGATCATACATACGCTAGAGGTCATGTGCCAGTAAAATCTCAGGATAAAAATAAATCAGGAAATTTCAACACGTTATATATTACTTCTGTTAGTGGCCCTAAGCAATACAAAATTGGTTTAGAACAACTTGAGGATTATAAGGCTGATGGATATTTATCAAACAAGATAGGTGAACAAACTCAATTTTTTCAAGTTATCTCGATTGAAGATGAATCATTGATATATAAAGCTTATACAGCATTGGGCGACGAATATGATACAGCTATTATCACTAAAGATTTTACTACTGGAATCAAAACCTTAAAATAAACTTCTAAATTGACTAATAATTTTTTTATGCGATTTAATAGAATCATTTTATTAATTGTAATAATTTTTTTTTCGTGTGATGATTCAAGTGAATATGATGTAATAATTGTTGGTGGAGGAGCAGGTGGAACCTCTGCTGCTATAGAGTCTTCTAGAAATGGCGCTAAAACTCTTCTAATTGAAGAGACTGATTGGTTAGGAGGGATGCTCACATCAGCAGGAGTTAGCGCAGTGGATGGTAACTACAGACTACCATCAGGGTTCTGGGGTGAATTAAAAGATAGTTTAGTATCTCATTATGGGAGTTTAGATGCTTTAAAGACAGGATGGGTTAGTAATGTTTTATTTGAGCCAAGAGTTGGAAATGAAATTTTAAAAGCAATTGCAAGTAAAGAAAAGAATTTAAAAATATTGTATTGCTCCAAAGTAAACTCTGTAGTTCAAACAGGAGGAAATAATTATAATTTCAATGTAAAATCTTCAAAAGGTAATTTTTCATCAAAGGTTCTTATAGATGCCACTGAGCTTGGAGATATTCTTCCAATGTTAGATGAAGATTATGACATTGGTATGGATAACAAACTAATGTATGGTGAAGATATTGCACCAGATGAGAAGAATGATATTATCCAAGATTTAACTTATGTAATGATTTTAAAGAATTTTGGAAAGAGCATGAAAATTGAAAAGCCTATTAATTATGATCCATCAGAATTTTATTGCTCAACCTCGTCAATCAACTGCCCTGAATCTGATAAAGCTTTATGGTCACCAGATCAAATGATGAATTATGGCAAATTACCAAATGATAAAATAATGATCAACTGGCCAATCTATGGAAATGATTATTATTCAAATCTTTTGGAGATGAACGAAGATCAAAGAAAAGTAGTTTTTAAAAAAGCTAAGGAAAAATCAATGAGATACCTGTACTATATTCAAAATGAATTAGGTTTTGATAATTATTCAATCAGTGATGAAGAATACGATACGAAAGATAATTTTCCTTTAATTCCATATTACAGAGAAGCTAGAAGAATTAGTGGTGTTACGACTTTTTCACTTAATTACATAAAGAAACCATATGATCAAATAAATTCTTTATATAGAACTGGTGTTTTAGTTGGAGATTATCCAGTTGATCATCATCACGATGCTCATCCAAATAAAAAAAGTTTACCACAGCTCTCATTTTATCCAATTCCCTCTTACACCTTACCAATTGGCTCAATCATTTCAAAAAAGAATCCTAATTTTTTGGTGGCAGAAAAATCAATTTCTGTTTCAAATTTGGTAAATGGAACCACCAGACTTCAACCTGTAGTTTTACAGATTGGACAAATTGCAGGATTAATAGCATCTGAAGCAGTCAATAAAAATATAAACGCACAACAAATAGACATTAGAACCATTCAAACAAAATTTTTAAATAGGGGAGGATATATTCAGCCTTTCCTTGACGTAGAAAAAAACCATACTTTTTTTAAAGCATACCAAAGAATTGGATCTACTGGAATATTAAGAGGAACAGGTTTAAATGTAGGATGGTCTAATCAAACTTGGTTTTATCCAGAGAAAGATATTGAATTTAATTTGTTGAAGTCAGACCTTGCAGATTATTATGACTTAGATGAATTCCCATTAAGTGATTTAAAAATTCATTCAGTTTTTAAATGGATTTCCTTAATATCAAACCAAGAAATTAAAAATTACGACCAAGCCTGGGTAGATTTAGGTCTTTCCAATTTTGATAAAAATAGGATTATGAAAAGAGGAGAATTTGCTATAATTGTGGATTATTTTTTAAATCCTTTTAAAAGTTTTAAAGTTGATTTTGAAGGTCAATTAATTCATGATGAAAAGTGAGAAAGTATTTATTAGAAAAGCAAATTCAGAGGATCTTAATACTGTAATGCAAATAATTAAATCCTGTACACAGGATATGATATCAAAAAAAATTTATCAGTGGAATGATAAATACCCTAATAAAGAAACTTTTTATAACGATATTAAAAATGAACATTTACTTGTGCTAATAAAGGAAAATAAAATATTAGGATGTGTATCAGTTACAGATCAAATGGATGATTTTTACACAAAAATTGATTGGATAGCACCTACTAAAAAAAATTTGTATGTGCATAGATTAGCAGTTCATCCAAAGTATCAAGGCTTAGGATATGCAAAAGAAATCATGAATTATATTGAAAATAATGCGATTGAAAGTAATTGTGATTCCATTCGTTTGGATACATTTAGCATGAACAAAAAAAATAATAATTTTTATTCTAATATTGGTTATGAAAAACTTGGACAAATATATTTTAGAGATCAAAGTGAAATGCCTTTCAACTGCTATGAAAAGCGCTTAAAATAGATTGTTTAATTTTGTACAATTATGGCTAAAAAAAAACCAGATCAACTAGCAGATAATCCAAATATTCTGCCCTATGCTTCTAATGTAGGAGCTCCGGTTATAAAGCCAACAGATCTTACATCATTTAAACAAGAAAAGATCTTAAAAACTAATGACTACTTTAAGTCAAGATATGAGGAAATAAAAAAAGAATATCAGGAATTAATTGATTCTTATGAGTGGAATAAATTGATTTATAACTCCAGTTTTAGTTTCAAGCCAGATAAGGGAGAAATTTATCATTTATACCAGAGAGATGATGAAAAACTTTTTTTATCAATTATTGGTCCTGATGAATGGAATATGATATATATTGGATCTTTTAGATTAGATTCAAATGATAAATGGGAAAAAATTGATTTAAAATCTAAATGATTAATATTAAATTAAATAAAGGCAAGAGTATTTATTTTTCATCTGATAATCATCTTGGAGCCCCTAATTCTTCTGAAAGCATAATAAGAGAAAAACTATTTGTATCATGGCTTGACATAATTAAGAAAGATGCTCAGGTAATTTTTTTATTAGGTGATCTTTTTGATTTTTGGTTTGAATATTACAATTCAGTACCAAAAGGCTTTACCAGAGTTTTAGGAAAATTAGCTGAACTTTCTGACTCAGGAATTAAAATTTATTTTTTTGTAGGGAATCATGATTATTGGACTAGAGATTACTTTACAAAAGAAATTGGTATGGAAGTCATAAAAAAGCCTACTGAGTTTAAAATTAACAATAAGTTATTTTTTATCGGGCATGGAGATGGTTTAGGGCCTGGAGATTTTAAATACAAATTCTTAAAGAGAATTTTCAGAAATCCACTATTTATTTTTCTTTTTAGAATAAATTATCCATGGTTTGGTATTCCTTTAGGTAAATTTTTATCAAGAAAAAATAAAATTTTATCAGGTAACAATATAAAATTTACATCTAAAGAAAATGAAATGTTGTACCATTTCTCTAAGAAACAACTAAAGAGGAAACATTATGATTTCTTTATTTTTGGACATAGGCATTTGCCTTTAAAAATTGAATTAGATAATAATTCATACTATTACAACACAGGTGATTGGATAAAACATTACTCCTTTCTTCATTTTAAAGATGATTCACTTGAACTTAAATATTTCAAAAATTAAAATTTGATTGAAACTAATAAAATCAGCTATGAGAAGGCTATTTTGATAGGAATAATCAATAGTGTTCAAAGTGAAACAATTGTAAATGACTATTTAAATGAATTATCATTTTTAACTGAAACTGCCGGTGGTCATGTCTCAAAAAGATTTATACAAAGGGTTGATAAACCAAACCCAAAAACTTTTATTGGATCTGGAAAAATAATTGAAATTCAAAACTACTGTATTAAAAACGATATAGGTTCAGTCATTTTTGATGATGAGCTGTCGCCTACTCAACAATTAAATTTAGAAAAGATTTTACGTTCAAAAATAATTGATCGAACAGGTTTAATTTTAGATATTTTTGCACAGAGAGCAAAAACTAGCTATGCTAAAAATCAAGTTGAATTAGCTCAATATCAGTACTTAATGCCAAGATTGAAAGGACTATGGACTCACCTTGAAAGACAGAAAGGAGGTATTGGTATGAGAGGACCTGGTGAAACTGAAATCGAGACAGACAGAAGGATTGTCCGTGATAAAATTAGTCTACTAAAAAAAAGACTATCAAGTATAGATAAGCAAATGTCAGTTCAAAGAGGAAACAGAGGGAGTTTGGTTCGTGTGGCATTGGTTGGCTATACAAATGTTGGTAAGTCAACATTGATGAATTTAATTACTAAATCCGATGTCTTCGCTGAAAATAAACTTTTTGCAACTCTTGATACAACAGTGAGAAAAATGGTAATAGGTAATCTTCCATTTCTGTTAACAGATACCGTCGGATTTATTAGAAAATTACCAACCCAGCTCGTCGAATCATTTAAAAGTACACTTAATGAAATTACAGAGTCCGATTTATTGCTGCATATTGTAGATATTTCACACCCTAATTACGAAGAACATATCGATTCTGTAAATGAAATATTAGGACAAATTGATAGTATTGATAAGCCTTCTATTTTAGTATTTAACAAGATAGACAGATTAGAAGATGATTCATTCATAAAATCAAATAAGTTGAAAAGCAGAGTATATATATCAGCTGAAAAAAAAATAAATATTAATGAATTGAAAGAAAAAATTTATAAATATGTAAGAAACATCCATGTCAAAAGATTTCCTTACAATAATTTCTTATATCCTGAGATAGATTAGATATCCAAGCTAATTCCAATCCCCATTACTTCTCTTACTTGAAGTCTTTTAACAGAGTTATCATCATAGATAAACTGAATAATCAAATTAGTCGTAAGATACTTGTTAACTTTCATCACGGTATTAATGGTATAATCGAGATCAATATTAGATGGATTGTTTAGGTAATCAGAGTATAAACTTACTCTATTTGTAACATCTACATTCTCTAGTAGCTCAAATTTAAAAAAGGATCTTATGGAAGCTCCTAACTCAAATCTGCTGTTTTGTCCTTTTTTAACACCAAAATATTCTTTGTTAGGCTGTAGATTATTGGTGAAAAATCGATTTACAATGATTAATCGGCCTGTAACTGGTGCGATATTTATCCAAAGATCTTTATTTTTTTTCCAATATAAACCTACACCAATTTGAAGATATGCAGGAGATAAAAATCTTGTCAGTTCAGTTCTTTCTTCTTGCCCTTCACTATTCTTTCTAAATCTGTATCCTTTGGTCCATTGTGTCTTGAAATTTATAAAACTTGAGTAACTCCAGTTTCCAATAAGATTGTTAGTAAATTGTTTTCCCAATAGTGAGTTTATTTCAAGCTTATCATCTGTTTTCTTTAAAAATTTACTTCCACCAATATTATTGAGCCCATAGGCTGTAATTAACTTGGTATCCCAATTCCATCCATTTTTTTCATAATTAAAATCATAATCAATTTTTACTGTTCCAGAAACACTTGTTTGGCCTCCAGCAGTCCAATAACTATAACTTGATTGGTTTCCTAAAAAAGTGAATTTTCCTGAAAGGGACCAGTTCAAATTCAGAGAATCTTTGACTTCATTATTTTGGGATAGAACAGGAGAGATATAGAAAGTGAGCGTAAAAATAAATAATAAAATTTTCATTTTTTTGCTTTATATATTGGTACTGATGAACATGCTTCTCCAAACATAATACTCTTAGCAACAGGTTGAATTTTATCTATTAATAGTGAATAGAAATATTTCTTGAATTTCTTATTTGTACAACCTTTTATGATTACTGGTTTATTTTTATAAGTAGATAAATCAATAGAATTGATAGCCTCAATCATTAATATATTTTCAAAGTCTTCAATTGATCCAATCAAATTTTTAATATTTAATTTATTTAATTCTGATGAAATCAACATAAATGCCCAGTCAGGAATTATAGCGTCAGTTGAACAACTTATTGAAACAAGTTTGTTTTTATAAATTGACCAATCAAACGATTTAACATAATTTCTAAAATCTTTTTCAATTAAAATCAAATCATCCTTTAACCAGTTCCTAATATCAAAAGTGTCAAATTCCTTATTTACTAGAAAATCTGATAAATCAATTGACTGAATAGGACTTTTTGAAACTCTATTTTCTATCTCAAAGCTCATTTATAAAAAACCTAATTCTAGTTTGGCTTCTTCGCTCATTAAATCTCTTGTCCATGGTGGATCAAAAGTCATCTCAACTTCTGAACTTTTTACACCTTCGATATCTGCAATTTTATTTTTAACCTCTAAAGGTAAACTCTCAGCTACAGGACAATTAGGTGTTGTTAAGGTCATTAAAATTTTTACATCATTATCCTCATTTACAAATACATCATAAATTAATCCAAGTTCATATATATCAACTGGTATCTCTGGATCAAAAATTGTTTTTAAAACCTTTACAATTTCTTCACCTAATTTATTTGGGTCTATAATTTTTTTACTCATTATTTATTTTTTACTAAATGCAATTGCATAAAATTTTATTTGCTTTATCATTGAATATAATCCATTAGCTCTATTTGGTGATAAATGCTCTTTAAGCCCAATCTTTTCTATAAAGTTAGTATCAGACTCAATAATTTCATTAGGTGTTCTATTATTAAAAATTGTAAGAAGTATTGCAATAATTCCTCTGGTAATAATAGCTTCACTATCGGCTAAAAATTTAATTTTTCCTTCATTCAACTCAGCATGTAACCAAACTTTACTTTGACATCCCTTTATTATATTTTTATCATTTTTCATTTGCTCATCCATTTTTTCAAGACCTTTTGAAAGCTCAATCATATACTCGTATCTCTGAGTCCAGTCCTCAAAAAATGAAAAATCTTCAATTAAGTTTTGCTGTAAATTTTCAATTGTCATACCTAATCAAAGATACGAATTAGCTTAACATTGACTTTGCTTTTAATAGAGCCTCACAAAGAATATCAATTTCATCAAATGTATTTAGAAATGATAATGAGACTCTTACAGTTCCAGGAATATTAAAATAATCCATAATGGGTTGGGCGCAATGCTGACCAGTTCTGACAGCAACTCCATATTTATCTAAAATTGATCCAATATCGTATGAATGTATTCCAATAATATTAAATGAAATTACAGAGGTTTTGTTTTTTACATCACCATAAATTTTCAGACCGTCAATTTTTTTAAGTTTTGTCGTAGCATAATCTAGGAGTTCCAATTCATATTTTTCAATATTATTAAAACCAATTTTGTTCAAATAATCAATAGCAACTCCAAAGGCGATAACACCAGAAATATTAGGCGTTCCAGCTTCAAACTTTTGAGGAAGATCAGCATATGATGTTTTTTCAAATGTTACATCGGAAATCATTTCACCTCCACCCATTAATGGATCAATTTTATTTAATAACTCTTTTTTTCCATATAAAAATCCAATTCCAGTAGGACCACACAGCTTGTGTGCAGATGCAGTGAAAAAGTCTACATCTAAATGTTGTAAATCAATTTTGAAATGAGCTGCACTTTGCGCTCCATCAATAAGGACATATGCTCCATTTTCGTGAGACAATTTAATTATTTCTTCAATTGGATTAATTATTCCTAATGCATTTGATACGTGATTTAGGAAAACAATTTTAGTTTTTTTAGAAACTATTTTTTTAAGCTCATCAAGGTCTAGCTCACCATCATCATTTATTGGAATTACATTAAGTTTTGCATTGTTTTTCTCACACATCATTTGCCAAGGAACAATATTTGAATGATGTTCTAAGCCAGATACAATAACTTCATCACCTTTGCCAATCAGTTTAACAAATCCATTAGATACTATATTAATCGAATGAGTTGTGCCTGATGTAAATATTATTTCTTCTTTATATTTTGCATTAAAATGTGCTCTAATTTTTTCTCTTGAATCTTCGTATGATTCAGTTGCCTGTTCGCTTAATGAATGAACTCCCCTGTGAATATTGGAATTGTAATTTTTATAATAATCAGAGATTGAATCAATTACACAACTTGGTGTTTGTGATGTAGCTGCATTGTCAAAATATATTAATTGCTTTCCATTAATTTTTTTTTTTAAAATGGGAAAGTCAGATCTGATTTTATTTATATCAAAACTCATTATAATTCAAAACCAAGATTAACACCAATCTTTCTAGCAATAATTTTTTTAATTTTTGTTTTTAAAACTTGCATTTTAACATTTTCTAAGACATTATTAGCAAATGCATAAGTCAGTAAGCCTTTCGCCTCTTTTTCAGCTATTCCTCTTGTTTTTAAGTAAAATAAAGCAGATTTATCTAGTTGACCAATGGTGCATCCATGAGAACATTTTACATCATCAGCAAAAATTTCTAATTGAGGCTTAGTATTTACAGATGAATGATCTCCAACTAAAAGATTATTATTTTGTTGAAATGCGTTAATTTTCTGAGCAATTTTATCGACTACTACTTTTCCATTAAAGACCCCAGTAGATTTATCATTGTAAATTCCCTTGTATTCTTGATAGCTTTCACAATTTGGACTTGCATGATGAACAAGAGTATGATGATCTGTATGTTGATTAGAGCCAAGAATAGTAATTCCTTTCATAATGGAGTTGATATTTTTACCATTCTGGAAAAAATTAAGATTGTTTCTAACAATATTGCCTCCAAAAGAGAATGTATGACAACTCGCAGTACTATTCTTTTTCTGATTTATATATGTGTTATCAATAATTGAAGTTGTTTCTAAATCATTTTGAATCTTGTAGTAATCAAGATTTGCATTTTCCTCTAAATGTATTTCAGTTAGTGTATTTGTAAGCGGGTCAATATATCCTGGGAATGTATATGGTGAAATATTATTTCCAATTAAGGAATAGTGACTCTCAACAATTTGAGCTTTTGATCCTTTTTCAAGAATTATTAAATTTCTTGGTTGAAGCATTAATGAGGATTCACCACCAGAATTAATATGAATAATTTCAATAGGTTTATCTAGTTCAACATTTTTCGGAACATGTATATATGCGCCTTCTTTGGAAAAAGAGCTATTAAGCAAACTAAAAGATTCTTTGTTATTGATAATTTGGTTAAAATATTTTGATATGACATCAGAGTATTTTTCATTTTCAAGTACAGAGGAAAGAATACAAATATCTGCTCCTTTGTGGGTGGTATTTGACCAAAGAGGATCGTACATTCCATCTATCAATACAATTTTATAAGACTCGATACCTCCTAAAAAGAAATCTTTAACTTTTTCAAATTCGATTAGGTGTCTTTTCTTTTTAAAAATTGTTAATTTCTCATTTAAGACTTTCTTAATTGGAGTGTATTTCCAGTATTCATGTTTTTTGTCAGGGAAACCAATTTTCTCAAATTCTTTGATTGATTTTGACCTTATATTATGGATATCAGAATTAATATCAGCATCTAATTCAAATGCTAAAAATGATGATACTAATTTTTCTTTTAAAGACATAAATTATAATTTAAATCCAATCATAACCTTTTTCTTCAAGTTGAAGAGCTAGGTTTTTATCGCCTGATTTAGCAATTTTTCCATCTTGCAATACATGTACATAATCAGGTATAATATGATCTAATAGTCTCTGATAATGAGTTATCACAATTATAGCATTATTTTTATTTCTAAGTTTGTTAACACCATTAGCTACAATTCTCAATGCATCAATATCTAATCCAGAGTCTGTTTCATCAAGAATAGCTAAAGTTGGATTTAGCATAGCCATTTGAAAAATTTCATTTCTCTTCTTTTCACCCCCAGAAAATCCTTCATTCAAGGATCTTGATAAAAACTTAGAATCAATTTCTAAAAGAGCCGCTTTGTCTCTTATGTTTTTTAACATTTCATTGGCAGGCATTTCTTTTTGACCTCTTGCTTTTAGATTAGAATTAATTGCAGTTTTTATAAAATTAGTTACTGTCACTCCTGGTATTTCGACAGGATATTGGAATGACATGAAAATTCCCTTATGTGCTCTTTCCTCAGCTGACAAATCTTCGATATTTTCATCTTTGTAAAAAATATTTCCTTTAGTAACTTCATAATCTTCATTTCCAGCAATTACTGCAGAAAGAGTACTTTTTCCAGATCCATTAGGTCCCATAATTGCGTGAACCTCCCCTGGATTTACTTCCAAGTTTAAGCCATTTAGTATTGATTTATCTTCAATACTTACATGTAAATTTTCAATTTTTAACATAATATAATTTTAACCGACAGATCCCTCAAGAGATATTTCTAATAATTTTTGAGCCTCAACAGCAAATTCCATTGGAAGTTTATTTAATACTTCTTTACTAAAACCATTTACAATCAAAGCAATTGCTTTTTCTACATCGATACCTCTTTGATTACAATAAAAAATTTGATCTTCTCCAATCTTACTCGTTGTTGCTTCATGTTCAATTTGGGCAGATTTGTTTTTAGCCTCTATGTATGGAAAAGTGTGTGCACCGCAATTGTTTCCCATTAATAGAGAATCACACTGGGAAAAATTTCTAGCATTTTCTGCATTTTTCCCAATTTGAACAAGACCTCTGTAACTGTTTTGAGATTTTCCAGCAGATATTCCCTTAGATATAATTGTACTCTTGGTATTTTTTCCGAGGTGAATCATTTTTGTTCCTGTATCTGCTTGCTGATAATTATTTGTAACAGCAATTGAGTAAAATTCACCAATGCTATTGTCACCTTTTAAAATACACGATGGATATTTCCATGTTACAGCAGATCCAGTTTCAACCTGTGTCCATGAAATTTTAGAATTATTATGGCATAAACCTCTTTTTGTTACAAAGTTAAAAACCCCACCCTTACCATGCTTATTTCCAGGATACCAATTTTGAACAGTAGAGTATTTAATTTCAGCGTTATCGTGTGCAATCAGTTCAACTACAGCAGCATGCAATTGGTTCTCATCTCTGCTTGGTGCAGTACAACCCTCAAGATAACTTACATAACTTCCTTCATCAGCAATTACCAAAGTTCTTTCAAATTGACCAGTCCCAGCTTGATTTATTCTGAAATATGTAGACAATTCCATGGGACATTTAACACCTTTTGGTATATAGCAAAAAGATCCATCAGAGAAAACAGCTGAATTTAATGCAGCGTAATAATTATCTGTTTTAGGTATTACTTTTCCAATATATTTTTTTACTAAATCAGGGTATTCTTTAATTGCTTCTGAAATTGAACAAAAAATAATTCCGTCTTTAGCTAAAGTTTCTCTAAAAGTAGTTGCAACAGAAACTGAGTCCATTACAATATCAACAGCTACTCCAGAAAGCTTTTTTTGTTCTTCAATCGAAATACCAAGCTTATTAAATGTTTTAATAAGTTCAGGATCGACTTCATCTAAACTTTTATACTTGTTACTAGTTTTTGGAGCTGAAAAATATGAAATAGCTTGAAAATCAGGTTTCTTATAATGAATGTTAGCCCACTCAGGTTCATCCATTTTTTTCCATGCAGCATATGCATCAAGCCTCCAATTGGTCATCCATTCTGGTTCATTTTTTTTCTTTGAGATAGAACGAACAATATCTTCATTAAGTCCAACGGGAAAGGTCTCAGATTCAATGTCAGTTGTAAAACCGTATTGATATTCTTGTTGTTCTAATTCTTTTTTTAATTCTTCTTCTGTATATGCCATATTATGTTGTTATAAAGAGAAACTTTCACCACAACCACAAGTTCGAGAAGCATTAGGATTTTTAAAAATAAATCCTTTTCCATTCAAACCTCCAGAATATTCAAGTGTTGTTCCTATCAAGTATAAAAAACTTTTTTTATCAACTACAATTTTTATACCATTATGCTCAAAAACCTTATCATTATCTAGCTTATTTTTATCAAAATTTAACTCATAAGATAGTCCTGAACATCCACCACTTTTTACACCAACTCTGACAAAATCTTTACTTGGACTAAAACCATCCATTTTCATTAGTTTTGATACTTGATTTTTTGCGGTATCTGCTACTTTAATCATATTTTGCAAATATAACCCTTTAAAAAATAATTATTACTCTAAATTTGAAATTCAATTGCGAATAGAAATGCCTAAAAAATCAAAAAAACTTACTGACATTGCTGAAATAGGCGAATTTGGTCTAATTGAATTGTTAACTAAAGAATTTATTTCAAAAAACGATTCTACTCAGCTTTCTGTTGGGGATGATGCTGCTGTAATAGATTTCAATAAAAAAAATACGCTTATTTCAACAGATATGTTGGTTGAAGGGGTCCATTTTGATCTCTCATATTTCCCGTTGAAACATCTTGGGTATAAGGCGATAACTTCATCTATATCGGATATATGTGCAATGAATGGTATCTGTAGTCAAGTAACAGTTTCTGTAGCTATATCTAACAGGTTTAAAATTGAATCCCTGAAAGATCTTTATTCTGGTATTAAAGTCGCCTGTGAAAATTATAATGTTGATTTAGTTGGGGGAGACACAACCTCATCAAATAAAGGACTCATAATTTCTGTAACTGCACTCGGAGTTCCTAGTGAAAGTGGATTTGTTAAAAGGTCAGGAGCAAAAACTAATGATTTAATTGTTGTTTCTGGCACCCTCGGGGGAGCTTATTTAGGATTACAAGTATTAGAAAGAGAAAAGCAGGTCTTTCTAGTAAATCCAAGTAATAAGCCTGATTTGACAGCTTATAAAAATATTATTCAAAAACAACTAAGACCTGAGGCTAGAAATGATATTATTGAGTTTTTTCAGGAATCTAAAATTAAACCAACATCCATGATTGATATTTCTGATGGACTTTCTTCAGAAATCATTCACTTATGCAAAAGTTCAAATAAAGGATGTAAAATTTATGAAGATAAAATACCAATAAGTCACGATTCTTTACAAGCTTGTGAAGAATTTAACTTAGAACCGACAACAATTGCATTATCAGGTGGTGAGGATTATCAATTATTATTTACAGTTGCTCAAGAAAATTTAGATCAAATTCAAAATAATTTAAACCTTTCAGTAATTGGACATATTACTTCGTCCAAAGAGATGATTTTATTAGAAAAATCAGGAAGAAATATAATGATAGAATCGTTGGGTTGGAAATCTTTTTAATCATTGTTCATGATTGCTTCAATTTCTTCAATCTGAATTGGTATGTTTTTCATTAAGTTAGTT